>CACZTF010000145.1 GCA_902784025.1 uncultured Lachnospiraceae bacterium | reverse complement strand
TTTATATGTACCTCCTCCTACTTTCACCCCGGTTTCATAAACACCAAAAGACGGAAGCAGTTTTTCTTCATCAGGATATATATTCATGGTGGGAAAACCAATACTTCTTCCTATTTTCTTTCCCGCCTTTGTAATGCCTGTTACACTGTAGTCTCTCCCAAGCATCCGGTTTGCTTTGCCTATTTCACCTTGCGAAATATATTTTCTGATCTTAGTAGAGCTTACAGGTTTACCGTCAAATACTTCTTTATCAATAACGTGCACACCATATCCGTATATCATCGACATTTTTACAAATGTTATGGCTTTTCCCTCTCTTTTATGCCCAAATCTGAAATCAGGACCTATGGATACTTCCTGCATATTTAACTTTTCCATCAGAACAGAATCAATAAAAGCATACGGATTCATCTTTTTAAAACTCTCATCCAGGTCAAATATAACAAGTATATCCACCCCCATATCTTCTATCAGCTTCTTTTTTTCCTCTAAAGTAGTAAGCTTTTGGTTAAAAGCAGGCTCATTATGATCTGCTTCTTTATCGGCATTATCACTTTGACAATTATACGATATTGTATTTTCAAATGTTATGACGCATGATTTTATACCACTGACTTCCGCGCGGTCCACCACATCTTTTATAAGTTTTTGATGGCCTATATGGACACCATCGAATTTCCCGATAGTAACTGTACAACCTTCATCAATATGAAACCGGTCTGTCCCTTTAAAAATATCCATGGTGTCCTCCTTTCATTTTTACAGCATATATTTAACTTTGTAAACCCCGTCATTTTTCTTATAAACCGCCTGAAAAGATCCCTGACTGTCACATACTCTTATAAGCTCACTATCCGGTATCTTACCGTTAAAACAATCTTCTCCCAAGCGATTCCCGTTTTTAAGCATATTATCGCACTCCGGTACAACATTTACACATGGATATTCTTTAAAGAAATACTCAACAGGTATAAGAACACTTTCAGCACCACAAGTTTTTACACGTGCTTCTATCTCACTTAGCTTAAAACAGTCAGCAAGACCGAATCCCGCTGACTGTGTCCTTAATAATTTCTCCATACAGGCACCGCAACCAAGCTTTTCACCTATATCATTTATAAGTGTCCTGATATATGTACCTTTGGAACAACTAACTCTTATATCAGCAAAAGGCGGTTCACAGGAAATATCAGATCTTAAGATCTCAATATCGTAAATATGCACCCGTCTCGGCTTTCTCTCTACTGTTTTTCCTTCTCTGGCCAGTTCATACAGCTTTTTTCCGTTTACCTTAAGCGCAGAATACATAGGAGGTATCTGATCATACTCTCCTTTAAAAGAATGAATAACATTTATTATGTCATCTTCACTGCTTTTTAAAACTGACCTATCTAAAATCCTGCCGCTTATATCCTGTGTGTCGGTTTTGATACCAAAAAGCATCCTTGCCTCATATTCCTTGGACGAATCCGTCAGCATTTCCACCAGCCTGGTAGCAGGCCCCACACATACGGGAAGAACCCCTTCCGCGTCGGGATCCAGTGTTCCCGTGTGTCCTATCTTTTTATTTTTTAAAATACCTCTTAATTTTGCTACAACGTCAAAGGATGTGAACCCTTTCTCTTTATAAACCGGCACGATTCCTTTAAGCATTATCACTCCTGCATTCATTCACATATTTGCTTATATCGTCAATTATAACATCATAATCTTCAACAGATGAATAACCTGCAGCCCTGATATGACCTCCTCCGCCATGTGATTTTGCGAAAGCAGCAACATCTATCTCTTTTTTTGATCTCATACTGATTTTTTTTCCGCCTTCACCGGGATAGATAAAAACGGCAATTTCTGCTCCGCCTGTCAGTCTGAGCTGCTCTGCTATACCGCCGAGATCCTGTTGTACGGCTCCTGACCTTTTCATATCCGAAGGTGTAAGGAAAGAATATATACCGTACCCATCACAGAAATAATCTGCGTTATCAAGAGCTATCCCCAAAGCCTTTCCGGCTTCAAAACTCCTGGAGTAAAAGGATTCGTCTATTATCCTGGTAAAATCAAACTTATAACTAATAAGATCAGCCGCAATACGCATTGTTTCAGGGGAAGTGCATTCGTATTTAAAAACACCTGTATCATGTATCAGGCCTGTATAAAGACATTCAGCAATGTCCTTGTCTATCATGCCTTTGTCCAGCAGACCGTAAAGCACTTCGCATGTGGAACTTGCATCCGGTTTGATCTCATTATGGTCGGCAAAATCGCCTTCAGAGCTTACATGATGATCTATACATACTTTGACTGGTGCTGACTGATAAGAAGAGGCAAAAGGTTTGATCCTGTCTATAGTAGCACAATCCAGCACAAAGAATACATCATAGGTTTTTGAAGGATCGATCCTGTGCTTTATATGATCTATATCTTTAAGATAATAAAATGACGGATCTGTCTCTTCCAGATAAATGTCAGGCTCAATATCAGTGTAATTCTTTTTTATATACAGATACAATGCAAGTGATGATCCCGTTGCGTCACCGTCAGGACGTACATGAGCCGTGATAGCAACGTGTTTTTTGTCTTTTAGAATCTCATTTAAATCCACTTTTAACCTCCCGTCAGCATCAATCATCTGAGCTAACAGTTTCATCGATCATTTTTGACATTTTCACACCATAATTTATAGAGTCATCGGCAATAAACTCTATTTCAGGGGTATGTCTCAGATTAAGCTTTGCAGCAAGCTCATGTCTGATAAAACCGCCCGCATTCCTTAAACCTTCTACTGCTGCATGGAGATCTTCTTCCTCTCCTAAAACACTTATGTAAGCCTTGCAGGTTTTCAAATCAGGTGCTACATATACATCTGTTACACTTGTCATCATACCTACTCTGGGATCCTTTATATCATTTCTGATTATGTCACTTAAAGTCTTTTGGACTTCATTATTCACTCGTATATTTTTAATACTGTTTTTTCGCATGTCTCTCAATCCTAAAAACACATTACTTACTTTCTGGGAATCTCGAACATTTCCGATGCTTCAACAATATCTCCCTCTTTTATGGCATCAAAATCTTCAAATACAAGACCGCATTCCGTACCGCCCTTCACTTCTTTTACTTCATCCTTGAAGTGCTTAAGTGAAGATATACGGCCATCATAGATCTGTTCCCCGTCTCTGGTTATCTTTACAAGGGCTTTTGCCGTTATCCTTCCGTCTGTTACTATGGAACCTGCGATATTACCTATACCGGATGCCTTAAATATCTGCTTGATCTCGGCATGACCGATAACCCTTTCCTCATAGATCGGCTCAAGCATTCCTTTAAGAGCATTTTCCACATCATCGATCGCATCATAGATTACACTGTAAAGTCTTACATCTACTTCCTCTGCCTCAGCTCTTGCCTGGGCCCTGTTATCAGGCTTTACGTTAAATCCGAGGATAATGGCATTTGAAGCGGAAGCAAGTATCACGTCGGACTCATTTATATTACCTACACCACCGTGGATGATCTTTACTACAACCTCATCATTGGACAACTTTTCAAGACTCTGTCTTATAGCTTCCACAGAGCCCTGCACATCAGCCTTAACGATGATCTTAAGTTCTTTAAGATTACCCGCCTTTATCTGGTCAAAGAGATCGTCAAGAGACATTCTGTGCCTGCTCTCGTCCACCATCTTTTTCTTTTCTTCAGATACAAATGTGCCGGCAAAATTTCGTGCTTCCTTATCATTTCCGAAAGCGATAAGGATCTCGCCTGCATTGGGAACCTCGTTCAGACCCAATATCTCCACAGGTGTTGAAGGACCTGCCTCTTTGATATGCTTGCCGTGGTCGTTAAGCATCGCCCTGATCTTACCGAAGCAGGATCCTGCAGCAATACTGTCACCTACATGAAGTGTACCCTTCTGCACAAGACAGTTTGCCACAACACCGCGCCCTTTATCAAGCTCCGCCTCAATAACGATACCACGGGCCATGCGTTTCTTGTTGGCCTTAAGTTCAAGAACGTCTGCAGTAAGCATGATCATCTCAAGAAGATCATCAATCCCCTCTCCGCTGTGTGCAGAAACAGGACAGAACACTGTAGTGCCGCCCCACTCCTCAGGGATCAGCTCATGCTCCATAAGCTCCTGCTTAACCTTCTCCACATTTGCAGTCGGCTTATCTATCTTATTTACCGCAAC
>CACZTF010000144.1 GCA_902784025.1 uncultured Lachnospiraceae bacterium | reverse complement strand
TGAACAAATGGGGTCTCCTGCGAACCTTTTTTACCGAGAGTTTCTTTCTTTTCCTCATAACTCTCTGTAAAATATGTAACATCTACGGTAGCATTATCAATAACATTACCCTCTGAATCTACTATTTTTGCACTGAAATAAGCATCTACCGATCCACCGCCACCGCCGCCCGGTGACTTTTCTTTATCCTGGCTGATACTATCTGCCTTATCATCAGGATCATCTGCTGTTTCTTTTGCTGATATATCCGTATCATCCTTATTATCATCTGTTTCGTCTGAACCGGTTAAATTGTCGGATTTGTCTTCATTGTCATCCGTATGAATAACATTGCTCTCATTTTCAACAACGTCATCATTAAACACATCAGCGCTCTCGTTTTGAGTTGTGCCATCCTCGTTTGCATAAGCAAACACAGGTGACATTACAGAAGCTCCTGTTATTATGCTGCCTGCCACTATTGCAGTTGCAAATACTAACCTGCTTTTTTTGTTCTTTTTCCTGATCATTTTCAACCTCCGTATCATTGTGATAATTTTGCAAAAAACAGGTATGAAACCGTTTTTCTACCGCATTACCCCTCATACCTGTTACTTTATTGTATTTACGGGTCAGAACCTTTTCAACGAAAAAGAGGAATCATTTGCGGAAAATCCTCTGAAAAACTCCGAAAAATCTTTAAAATCCACCTTTATAACATCACCGCCGTTAAGCAGAGCTTTATCTTGTTCATATTCGGCTTCCGTCTTCACCTTAGGCTCAAAATATGCTTCATGGCCCTCTTGTAATTTTCATTATTCTCTCCGCTTGCATCATAAACCTCCGTTATTATCATAAAAAAGCCTGATTCAAAATGCAGCTCAAAAATATATACACCTTATTTTTCCAGGTGTTACAAAAACAAGTACTTCATAAACATATTTCTCTTACATCTCTATGTCTAACAAGTCAAAAAAACCGTTTTTTTCAAACACCTCTGATACTTCCTTACTGGGATTAAGTATTTTAAGATACTCTTTGCAATGAATATTATCATTTTTCTTAAGATCGATACTCTTTTGGATCTGGAGAAAAATATCCGAGGCACTTCCCGACATATACGTAACTTTACTTAAGTCTATTATCATAGGACGTTTAAGTGTTGTCAGCGTGGTAAGTTCATCCTCTATGTTATGTATGGCAGTTTTTTTCATCTCCCCGGAAATATAAAGCATTATCTTTTCTTCATCTATGTCCTCTTTGACGGAAAGTATCTCCTTTCCGTCCTCGACAATAACCATCTCATTGTCACGCACTGTTCTTGTTATCATAGTTGGTCTCCTCGTAATTAAAAATCCAAAACTGAGATACTCCAATTCTTATGTTGCTTTTGCAGCTCATCTATCTGTTCATTACTAAGCATCCCGGATGATACATATATGAGCATCTTATCACTCTTAAAATCCTTAAGTTCTTCAAAAAGATTTGGTATGTCGTTAAACTGAATTTGCAAAAAATCAATATCTGTATTCATTAAAGACTTTACAGAACTTATCTTTGTATTGTTTAAATATAAATCGCTAATTTTATTATATTTTTCTAACGGCGAAATATCATCCACATTGCTATCTGATAAATCAAGACTACCACACACATTTATTTCCCGTAAGGCAGATATATCTTCAACCTGTGTACCTTTCAGAATCAGTCTGTCTAATTGTTTACAATTCTTTAAGACAGATATATCCGAAACCGGATTTCCTTCCATATTCAGATAAGACAGGGATGAAAGATTACCAAAAGAAGATATATCCGCAATTTTAGAATTCTTAAGTGTCAGTTCTTTTAGGCTCGTACAATCAACTGCCGCAGAAATATCACTCACCCCGGAAGAAGATATTTCCAATTTCACCATATCTTTCTTTCCGGACAAAAATGATACATCAGTAAGATTTTCAGAATTTGTTATTATTACTCTTTGAAGTTTTTCTTTATCCTTAAGGACTGCTACATCAGAGTCCTTAACGCCTGAAATCTCAAATGCAGCTATTCCGGGAATATCTTTAAGCGGCGTTAAGTCAGGGTTATGTTCCATTTCCGAAGCAATAAATCCCCGTAAGTTTTTACAGTCTTTTAAAAATGAAATATCTGTAATATTACTTTTGCTGATATCTACCCACTCAACATTTTTATTTACACTTCCCAAAAAACCGGGATTATCTACATTAGTTCCTGTAAGATAAATACTATATACCCCATTACTTCCAAAATCTTTTAAATTTATTATTACAGAGTCGTTTATACTAAACATGGAAAGATTATTAAGTTCATTTAAAAAGCTTCCATCAATTATATTAGAACCACTGATATACAGATTATTAAGATTTTTCAGACTGCCAAGTACGTCTATATCACCCGATATATTGCAATTTGAAAGTGATATTGAAAGCATATTTGGCACATTTGATAATCCTGTAACATCAAGTATGTCTGTATTTTCCAGTTTAAGTCTTTTAAATTTATTTTTACCGGCTAAAAAGTTTAGATTATTAAGACTCTGAACCTGATTATATAATACTTTCGGCTCTCCGATTATTTCCAGACTTTCAATATTGTACATATCTGAAAGACAGGACATATCAGTATTACTTCCTACAATTTTTTCAAGTGTTATTGTTCTCAGCCCGGTAAGATTAGATAATGGCGAAATGTCTGTATTACTTATCTCACCACTATTTACCAACGATAACTCCTCAAGTTTAGTCATACCCATTAAAAAATCAAGACTCGGATATTTTATGCCCTTTACATATATTTTCAAATTCTCCAATTCAGGCCATAACATATCCAGTTTTGCTAATGGTGTGCTGTCTTCAATATCTAATTTAAGAATTTTAAGCTTTTTATTATTCTCTAAGAATGATAAATCCAAAGGATTTTTATCCTCTGAACTTTGTGTAATACCTAGTTCTTTTAAATCTGGAAATTCACCTATAACAGAAATATTGCTGTCCGAGCTAACCATCCCTATTTTAAGCTCTTCCAAATCTTTGTTATTCTTTATAACAGACAGATCAGACAATACATATGAGTTAATGGTAGCCACATTTAAAGACTTTAAGTTCTTTGTACCTGAAAGTCCCTTGAAATATAACGGATTTGTACCGTCTTCAGGATATGAAAGACCTACAAAAAGTTTTTCCAAACCGGTTATTTTAGAATAATCCAGATTTTGTAAATCATCCACATTTTCATAATTTGTGTCTACATTACCTATTACAAGGCTTTTTAACCATGTACATTTTTCTAATTCCTTTAGATTTTCAGCAGAGTCACAGTAATTTAAAGCTGACAATTTTGTTAATTTTAAAATGTCGTCAATCTTTATATTTGTGTTATTGGCATTCAGACTTTTAAGTGTATCTTTATAATTTGTAATAAATCCGGGATCAGCAAATGTATTTTCCCTAACACTTAGTTCTTTTATACAGGGTAGTTCTATACCCTTTTCAAGTTCATTTGCAGCCGGACATTTCCCCACATATAATACCTCCAGTTGCTTTAAGACGGCTTCTCCCGGCAGGCTCTTCAGATTCCCGCAACTGTCAATTTCCAGTTTTTTAAGATTAGTAAAATAATCTAAAAATGATAAATCATTGATATCGCTTTCTGAAAGATCAAGAAATTCAATGTTCTTTAGCTCTGTTATGGAAGCAAACTCATTTATACCTTCATCACCGAGCAGTGATAATGAAGAAAGATTTTTACATTTTGCAAGGGGCGAAAAATCCAAATGTCCCACATTGTTCAGATTGACAGATTTTAAGTTTTTACATTTTTCTATTCCCTCAATAGTTGCAAGATTTCTGTTTCCGCTTAAATTCAAGCTTTCGATGTCATCAGTATTTACTTCATTCAAAAAATTAAGATTGGCTATATCCATGTATGACAGATCAAGTTCTTTTAGTCCGTCGATATTTTTTTCAACGGCTATCTCAATAGGTGCAGAGGCAGCATATTTTTTTTCACCACTGTTTACAACTACAATCGGTATCATAATCGCTGCTGCTGCCGCAAGTGTAACTACTGTACCGATAATGATCCCTTTTTTCTTTTTACCGGTTCTTTTCCCCTCATAAAAAGCCGGTATCAGTTCATCCATACTCTGAAAACGATTTTCAGGATTTACGGCCATACCTTTCATAATGGCTGCTTCCACATTGCTGTCTATATCTATACCAAGCTCTGAAGGCTTTTTTAGCATGTCCTTTGACACTCTTTCCACAACATCAACCGGTCTTGTTCCCGTTATGATCCGGTACAGCGTTGCACAAAAAGCATATATATCCGTGTACGGCCCCTGCTTTTCACTGGAATTGTATTGTTCAAGAGGGGCATACCCGGGTTTTAGAAGTATTGACATGCTTTTTTGCAAATCACCGAATTCACGGGATGCCCCTAAATCTATAAGGATCACTTTTCCTTTACTGTCCACCATAATGTTGTCAGGGCTTATATCCCTGTGGATAATACCATTAGCATGCAGCTGCTTAAGGGATACAGCAACAGGTTTCAACAGTTTCAGTGCAGCAGACGGTGAAAGCTTACCCCCTTCATCGGCGGCATATTTTTTAAGATCACGTCCGTCCACATATTCCATAATAATATACGCTGTGTCATTTTCCGTAAAATAATCCTGCACATTCACAATGCCGTCTATACTCTTAAGTTTTGCCAGTGCTTTTGCTTCCGCATAAAATCTCGAAAGATACTTCTCGTACATATCCTTATTTGTTCCGTCAAAAGCAGAAACAGTGTTCCCCTGTTCACTTGTAACGTCACGCATAACCATGCCATGGGGAAAATATTCTTTTATGGCAACCTTTATGTCAAGCTTTATGTCGAAACCCACATATGTTATACCAAACCCCCCTTCTCCAATGACCTTTCCAACCAGATACCTGTTATTAAGAAGACTTGACGGTCTCAACTGATGTATCTTAGACTGGTACTCATCAAGAGAAAAACCGCACACAGGACATTTTAAAGTTCCGTCATCTATCCTGGACATACAACTGTAACAAAGTTTACTCATATTCTCACCTCGCATTAATAATCTGAAACTATTTCACAATCTCCAAGGATTGATTGCAGTTTATAAACATCCTGTTTGGATATACCTGTGTTTTTTATGTTCAGATATTCCAGATCTGTTAGTCCTTCAAGAATTGAAACATCGGATATCCGGGATCCTTCCAAAGAAAGGCTTTTAAGATTTTTCATTCCTTTAAGTGATGAAAAATCAGTTACACCTGTATTTACGATCTGAAGATCATTAAGATCTGTAAATTTCTCCAACATAGAAATGTCGGTTACAGGACAGTTTTTGATCTGTAGTATTTCAAGATCCGTACTTCCTTCAAGGCCTTCCAGGTCAGTTAAAGGAGCATCCGAAAGATAGAATCTTGAAAGGTTTGTATTTTTTAAACCCTTCATATTTTCAAGCTGTGTACACTTATCACAGCCTAATATTTTAAGATTAACCATATCTTTGAGTGCATCAAGATCTTTAATGTCATTTCCTTTAATACTTAATTTCTCTAAAGCTGTCAGTTTTGATATCGGTGTCAGGTCATCAATATGAAGATTATTCATATAAAGCAGTTCAAGGTCCGGAAACCAGCTTAATGGTGTAATGTCTTTTACACCGGTATTTCTTATATCGATACTCTTTATATTTTTGTTGGTTTTTAAAGCAGAAATATCTGTAATCTTAGTACCGGATAAATGAATCCCTTCAAGGTTAATAAATTTTTCGACACCCTTTATATCCTCTAAATTTTTGCAATCCTGAAGACTTATGGATTTTAAACTTTCTACATCCTGATCCCCGGCTATTTCTGAAATGCTCTTTATCTTATCAATATCAACCATAGATAATCGTACTAATTTTCCATCTCGTAAAAAATCAAAATTTTCCGGCATATTTGTGTCTATAAGAAGCTTTTTGAGGCTATCCATTTCAGACAACGAAGTATAATCTGTAATATCATTTTTTCTCAGATCCAGAACTTCAATATTGTCGAAGGCAGATAAAAAAGATATATCATGAAGATTGTTGTCATACAGGGATAACGCCTTTAATCCTGTGCAACCGGATAATACTTTCAGTCTGTTCACAAACTCATCTTCGCTGATAATGTCACTTCTCACTGACCGCATATTTAATGACTCCAGACTGTTTATTTTTGTAAGAGGTGTATAATCCTCTATATTCCTGTCTTCCTGTAATGACAAAAGCTTTAGTTTTTGCATATTACCAAGAGGTTCGAGACCTGTGATCTCATCATTTTTATCTATAAACAATTTTTCCAGACTGTCAGACAGGTTTTCTATACCTGTAAGATCATTCAGCTTTGTCAGATGATTTCTTTTTGCTCCTGTGAGACGCAGTTCCTTCAAGCCTTCATATTCCTTATTTTCAAGAAACTTAAGATCACTCCCCGGAATAGTTAGATTTTCGGCTCCATACACCCCGTCTGACGGCTGTGTATTATTTATAGTTTCGCCATCTACGAAAATGTCAGAATAATCTCTATCATACAAGTTTTCAGCTATTTCAGTGGGGTTAACCTCAGGCGGGTTTACAGGTTTGATGAATACAGAAAACATAAGTATTATAACAGCAGCTGCCCCGGCTACTGCAGCTATTATCACCCATTTTAACCATGGTCTCTTTTTTGTATCGTTATCTGTTTTTTCTTCCGTAATAATTCCTGATGACCGCATCGGAATAGTTTTGTCTTCTGAAAATAAAAAATCAGACAGTTCAGACAATGTTGCTGTTCTGTCGGAAGGTTTCTTTTCAATTCCCCTTTTTATAATATCCGCATTGGGGATCAGTCTATCTATTAATTCGTCCCCTGTCACCGGAATAGTAAATGAATAAGGCTGCTCACCTGTTTTAAGCCACAGATAAAGTACACAAAGACTGTATATATCGGTCTTATCACTTATCTTATCGGATACGGTCCCACATTGTTCCGGTGCGAAATACTGTTTACTCTCAAGAGATAACGTTTTTTCATTCCCTGCTAAAACACTAAACTGTCCGGCAATAATATGCCCCAGCTTTACTTCCCCCATATCATTTATAAAAACTGTTTCCGGTCTGAGATTCGCAAAAATTATACCTTTCGAATGAAGTTCTTTTAATATATCCGCAATCTTTTTACATACGATTTCAGCATTACACTCTTTACTATGATTATTCTTCAGACTAACTGCATCATCTGACTCTTCCACGTAATAAAGCTTTGAATCTTCACATACATAATCTATCCCCCTATAAACTCCTTTAAGATTTTGTGTTGTTCCAATAACAGGCCTGCATTTTTCTGATAAAACAGAACTATCACCTGTTATTACAATAATCCTGACATTACGCTCCATTTTTTCATCAAAAGTTATGTATGATTTGTATATATCAGATGAATATTCCTGAGAAACGATCCTGTATCTGTCAGCTATTTTTTGCGAATCAGATTTCATAACTTCAGTTTTTTCTTCCATTTGCCTTGATCTCCTATCTGTTCCATATTCCGATGGCTGAGTAATTATCCATTCCCCCGGACATTCCTTTAAGTCTTATCTCCGATTCCATGTCACGTATCCAGGCTGCAGTATCTTTTGCAGACCTCAGCTTTTCCTGCATCACATCCTCTTCTATATATTCCCAGAAGCCGTCAGAGCAAAGAAGAAAGGAATCTCCCTTTTCAGGTTTTACAACCCCGGATATTTCCACACGATCCTTATCCCATTCATCCCCCAAAGCTCTTAATATTCTGTTTCTTGAAGGATGCTTTCTTATTTCTTTTTCCGTGATCTTATTTGCGTCCACAAGCATTTGAGGTACACTGTGGTCATATGTTCTGATATAGTTATTATTTTTAAACAAATACAGTCTCGAGTCTCCCACATGTGCCCATTGCATAAAATCTTCTGTAATAACCAGCACTACAATAGTGGTAAGCGGATTGCCCGCATCATTTTCTTTCTTATGATCCAATAATCTTTTCTGACACTCGTTTATGGCAAAAGTGAGAAATCCGGGTTTTACATCAGATCTGCCGACCATTTCTTTAAGACTATCGGTTACAAATTCGGAAGCATAACTACTGTTTTTATGACCGCCCAGCCCGTCAGCAACAGCAAAGCAATATACATCGTTTTTTTTCATGCATAAAATGCTGTCCTCATTTTGAAGTCTCCCGCCTGTATCACTGATCGCATAATATGTAATCATTGATCATCATCTCTCCTTTTTTCTAAACGACTGATTTTACTATGAAAATGTAGAGAAACATCGGCAAAACGTACCTTGTCACCATCGTTAAGCTCGTAGGGTTTATACGGTTCAAGCTGCTTTTCGTTTATATATGTTCCGTTTATTGATCCTGCATCCTGTAATGCAACTTTCCCGTTTTCATGGTCTATGTAAAAGTTTGCATGGTGCCGCCCTACGTCTTTATTATCAGTAATAACAATATCTGCTTTATCTCCTGTCCTGCCTACTTTAAATGACGCTTCGTTTATCTCCTTCGTTTCTCTGCCATCTTTAAAAATAAAACGCAGTGTTCCGTGACTTTTTACCGGCTCTGTCTCCGGTGCCACAATTTTCTGTACAATGCAGATTTTAAATTCCTCGGCCGCAAAGCGTATTCTGTCTCCGTCTGAAAGTTCTACCGGTTTCCCGGGTTCTGTTTCTTTATCATTTAAATATGTATGATTTGTAGAATTCAGATCTTCAACAAAGCATTTATTGCCGGCTACGATAATCTTTGCGTGTTCCCGGCTCACAACAGGACTGTCTAAACGAAAATCTGCCCTCTCCTCCGATTTTCCTATTATAAAAGTCTCTCCTTTTACAATTATCTCTTCTCCCGTGGACAGTCTGATAAGAGTCACGCTCAAATCGTCCATACGTAATGTGGCATCCTCACCAATAGCAACAACTTCGCTTTCTTTATCTTTTTTATCGGTTATATCTGTATATTCAAAAAACAGGTCTATGTCAGGCTTTGTAAGGATCGTTTTATCATCGTTTGCATTATTTTCCTCATTATTGATCACTTTGGCAGATACGAAATCTTCAGGCTGCTCCTTTTTAACTTCTTCAAGTGTATCTGTATTAATTTCTTCTGCCTTTATATTATTTTCAGATATATTTTCCCCGCAATAACATATATCGAACATACCACTGGTAATAAGCTTGGAATAGTTGGCAGCCATATCCTTTTCTTCATATTGCCTGATCGACTGTATGTCGGAAAGCTGCATCTCCATTCCGGGGGTGAGTTTCACCTTTTCTAAAAAGACAACAGCGATCTTTTTTTCTTTGTTCACAGCATGATTTATCTCTTTTCTGCAATTATGCGAATCTATAGCTGATCCTGAAATAAAAGCAACAAAAACAGAAGCTCCTTCAAGCTTCTGCGCTATCGTTTCCGGCCATTCGCTGCCTGCGATAATCCCGTCATCATACCATACTCTGTATCCTTCTTTATTTAGTTTTTCTATATAGGGATACACTTTTTCAATATCCTTATGGCAGTAGCTTACGAATATATAAGGATCATCCCCATGATAAGCACAGTATTTACACATCATCTTTTATATCCTTTTCATCACGCTTAACTGCAGCCGTAACATTTTCAAGAAAATCTTCGTCAAGTTCATCATCAGTACCGGGAAATTTAACTACACCATTTTTTTTACATGAATACTTATCAACTAAATCTCCCAATGCATCTGACGATTCTATTTTTTCAAGGTCGAAAATTTCAGATAGCAGATCTTTCATCCGTTTTTCTTTTTCCATAGTTAGTCTCCTCGTATTAACTATATGTAGACATTTCTTTTTTTACTTCAAAAATGCAATGTACGTTGTCCATAACTTTGTAAAGGAATCAGAAACTTAAAGAAACGATAAAAACAACCACCGGTAACATTTTCCAATTGCGAATCTTCAAGTTCCCCGCCCCGAACCTCATAAAGTTCACCTGCCTTTTTAAGCTCATCTTCCGTAACCTCAATGCCTTCTTCATTAAACGCCTTCGCTACATCCGCAAGATTATCCATTCCGGCAATCTTGTCCATAAATTCCTTGTTGTTTTCCAACTCCCTGATCTTTGCTTCAATATCCATAATGATTTCTCCTTTTAAAAAATTTGTTATGTGTATTTCAAATATGTATACACATTCAAAATATGAGTGTTACAATTTTTTTAAATCTGCCTTATGGCAAGCTCGTAAAACATCCCCTTATTATCCATAAGCTCCTGATATGTTCCCTGCTCCCTGATCTTTCCTTTATCCAATACTATGATCCTGTCGCAGTTTTTTATGGTACTTAATCTGTGGGCGATAACTATTTTGGTAGCTTTTATGCTGTCAAGTGTTTTACTTACCGTTGCCTGGGTAATATTATCCAATGCACTGGTGGCCTCATCAAAGAATATTATCCGGGGACTGCCTATAAGTGCTCTTGCTATCAGGATCCTTTGCTGCTGTCCCCCTGATATGGTTCCGCAGTTTTCACTCACTATGGTCTGTAATCCCATAGGCATTCTTTTTATATCTTCCTCAAGGCCTACAGATCTTACGACCGCTTTAACATCCTTAAGGCTTGAACCCGGTGATGTAATAGTGATATTTTCTGCAATGCTTCCGGAAATCAGCTGTCCGTTCTGAAGCACAACTCCGAATTTTTTCCTAAGCTCCTGATTGTCCAGGTTCTCTATATCCTTTTTATCATAGTAAATCTTACCCTTTGTCGGCTTCTCAAAGCCTAAAAGCAACTTTAAGAGTGTAGACTTACCACATCCGGACGATCCTACTATTCCCACATATTCTCCTGCTTTTATATCCAGATCAAGCTCATCCAAAACAAGAGGCATGTCCTTGGAATACGCAAATGTAAGTTTGCTTATTTCTATACTGCCACTTATATCTCCCGGCATCTCCTTTTCATACGCTGTTTCCGGTTCATTTACAAAAACCGGTTTTATCCTTTCAATGACAGGCTGAAGCTCTTTTATCTCACATAAACCTTCTACAAGCTGCATAACCGAACCTGAAAAGCTTCCGAATGCAGTATTAAACGCGATAAAAACTCCCATGCTTATGGCTACTCCGGCATATCCCATCACAAGATACAACACAATGATAAATACCGATCCCGCCAAAAGTTGTATCGCCATATTTATATTTTCCAGTTTTCCGGTCTTTAACTCTATTTTTTTACTTTCGGTATAAGGAACAAGGTATTCGTATATCGCTCTGTCCTCAACACCGGCGAT
>CACZTF010000143.1 GCA_902784025.1 uncultured Lachnospiraceae bacterium | reverse complement strand
TACAGATGATATGAGGAATTTGCTATGAATAAGTCACAAAAAAAAGATCTGGCAAGGATAATAATCGCGGGATGTATGTTTGCGGTACTTATGATCCTTGAGCACACAGGGACATTGCCTGAGCTGCCTGCTGAGGGGTATAACTGGCTGGGACTGGGGATGTTCCTTGTGCCCTATGTGATCATTGCATATGATGTTGTGTTTGCTGCAGCAAGGAATATAAGGCACGGCCGGGTGTTTGATGAAAACTTCCTGATGCTGATCGCCACTGTGGGCGCATTTGTTGTAGGAGAGTTTTCGGAAGGCGTGGCGGTTATGCTTTTCTACCAGGTGGGAGAGCTGTTCCAGGATATCGCCGTGAACAGGTCGCGTCAGTCCATCAAGGATCTTATGGACATCACGCCCGAGTATGCCAATATTGAGAAAGACGGGGTGATAGAACAGGTGGATCCTGACGATGTGGAGATCGGTACTATGATCGTTGTAAAGCCCGGTGAAAAGATACCTATCGACGGTATCGTGCGCAAGGGCGAGTCTATGGTGGATACGGCGTCCCTTACAGGGGAGTCTGTTCCCAGAAAAGCAAAGGCAGGGGACGAGGTCATCAGCGGATGTGTGAACCAGAATTCAACTCTTTATGTAGAGACTACCAAGATGTATGAGGATTCTACGGTTTATAAGATCCTTGAACTGGTAGAGAATGCCGGTTCCAAAAAGGCAAATGCGGAGAAATTCATCACCAAGTTTGCAAAATACTACACACCTATCGTGGTATTTGCAGCGCTGGCCATATTCCTGATACCGTCATTTATAACCGGAAACTGGTTTGAGTGGCTTACAAGAGCATGTACCTTCTTAGTAGTATCCTGCCCCTGCGCCCTTGTTATTTCTGTACCCATGGGCTTCTTTGGGGGAATCGGAGTTGCTTCCCGTGAGGGTATCCTTATAAAGGGTGGTAACTACTTAGAGGCAGCAGCAAAGCTGGGAATAGTTGTATTTGACAAAACAGGTACTCTGACCCAGGGTGTATTCAAGATAACTGAGATAAGCCCTGAGAACGGTTTCACTGAAAATGAGCTGCTGGAAACAGCTGCTTACGCAGAGCAGATGTCCAACCACCCCATAGCAGAGTCCATCAAGAATGCGCATTTACAGGCAGGAGGAAATATCGATCTTTCTCTGCTCAAGGAAAATAACGAAGTGTCCGGTCATGGTATAGAGGCAGTGCTCATGGATGAGAAGATCCTCGCGGGAAATGCCAAGCTTATGAACAAGAATGGCATAGAGTTCGAGGAAAAGACTACGGGCGGTACTGTCTGCTATGTGGCTAAGGGCGGTAAATATATGGGTCATATCATCATTTCCGATGTGGTCAAGGAAGAAGCCTCTGAAGCCATTAGTAACCTTAAGGAAATGGGAGTTTCCGAAACGGTAATGCTCACGGGAGACAGGAAGGCTGCCGGAGAGGAGGTTGCCGGCAAGCTTGGTCTGGACAAGGTTTATACCGATCTTCTCCCCCAGGATAAGGTCAGCAAGGTAGAGGAACTCTTGAATACAAAAGATCCTTCAAAGAACCTTGCCTTTGTAGGTGACGGAATAAATGACACTCCTGTGCTTGCGCGGTCTGATATCGGCTTCGCAATGGGAGGTATTGGTTCTGATGCTGCCATAGAGGCTGCTGATATTGTTATCATGGACGACGATATCAGAAAGATCGCTAAGACCATGAAGATATCTAAAACCACACTTGGTATAGTGAAACAGAACATAACCATTGCCCTTGTGGTAAAACTCGGGATAATCATATTGTCAGCACTTGGTCTGGCAAATATGTGGATCGCCGTGTTCGGAGATGTGGGTGTGGCTATAGTATGTATCCTTAACGCCATGAGGATACTTTCCAAACGACGTAAATATTAAAAGCTTAATCTTTAACATATCTTAAAACTCATTTTCGGAGACCGTATAAAGCGGTCTCTTTCTTTTATAGCAGGACAGGGAACGTTTCTATGCCTTACTTCTGTTATTGCGGATGGTTTGTCAGGTTTGCACAAGTTCGACGGAATTTTACTAACTGCCGGCACATAACGAACAGAGCTGTGAAGCCCTGTGAGTTTAGTACCGTTGCAGTTAGTTTAACGCAAGCGTTTCCGGAGAGCTTGCTGCAAACCTGACAAACAATAAACCGGGTTCATATAAGTCATAGAAACGTCCCCTGTCCCGCCCTTGTAAAATCAAGTTCTTGTGGTATAATGCAAGGTAACACGAGGGTGAAATATTTACCTTTTGGAAGATTTGGGGCTTAGTGTTACCATATATTTTTTTTCGGCGAGATATGATAAAGAAGCGAGGTGTAATATGGCTGATTCCGTGATTACAAAAAAGGCGATAGCTGAAAGTCTTAAAAAGCTCATGAAGGAGAAGCCTTTTGAAAAGATATCCGTTGCTGAGATATGCGAGGAGTGCGGGCTTACGAGAAAGAGTTTTTATTACCATTTCAAGGACAAGTATGATCTTGTGAGCTGGATATTCGATTATGAGTTCCTGGGGAAAAAAGACAGGATCATCGGTTATGATATGGTGTGGTTCTTTGATGATCTTTTCGAGTATCTTTATGAAAACCGCTCATTTTATAAAAAGCTTTTTGCCACAGACGGTCAGAACAGCTTTCACGATACATTTGTACAGGGGATAAGGCCTATAGCTGCGGGTATATGCGGGAGTGTCCTTCCGGATGTGCCGGCGGCCCTTGCCCGGTGTTATGAGGATTTCTTCTGCGAGGGACTGGCCGCAGCTGTGAAACACTGGCTTAACAGCGGTGTCAGTGATAAGGAATTTATAGAGGCAACACATCAGGCGGTAAACGAAACAGTGACCTTTGTGATC
>CACZTF010000142.1 GCA_902784025.1 uncultured Lachnospiraceae bacterium | reverse complement strand
TGATGGAAATGAATCTTATGAAGGATCCGGAGATGAAGACGTTTACTATAAAGAAGAGTGATCATAAAAAGTTATCTGTTGTTTTAAAACAAAAAGCAAAGTGATGAAGCTGATATTTTGGAGAAAATGTTATGGATGAGTTAAAAGGAATAAAAACCGCATGTGTTATAGGGACGGGAGTCAGCGGCGTAAGCGCAGCCAAGCTTCTCAGCCGTCATGTAGAACGTGTGATAATATTTGACCAGAATGAAAAAACAGATATAGAACGTGTAAAGGAAATGCTAAAAGGGTATGAATGCGAGATCCTTACAGGAGAACTTCCGAGAGAGATCCTTTCCTGCGTTAATCTTTGTGTGCCCAGTCCCGGGGTATTTCCGGAAAGTGATATCTTTAAGGCTTTTAAAGAAAAAAATATCAAGATATGGGGCGAGATAGAACTTGCTTACAGATTTGAAAAAGGAAAAGTCATCGCCATAACCGGAACAAACGGAAAAACCACGACCACAACACTTACCGGAGAAATATTAAAAGCCTGGAATCCTGCAACGTTTGTTGTGGGAAACATAGGTAATCCGTACACGTCAGAAGCTGAGAAGACTTCTGAAGGTTCATTTTCCGTAGCCGAGATCAGCAGCTATCAGTTGGAGACCACCGATACGTTTCATCCTACGATAACAGCTATCCTGAATATAACGCCGGATCACCTTGACAGGCATCATACTATGGACGAGTATGCGCGTGTAAAGGAGAGCATCTGTCAGAATCAGGAAGATTATGATACCTGTGTGTTAAATTACGATGATGACAGGCTCCGTGATTTTGGCGAAAGATGTCCGGCTAACGTCGTGTGGTTCGGACGCCTTAAAAAGCCTCCGAAAGGAGTCTGGTGTTCAGGAGAACACATTTACATGATCGAAGACGGTTCGCTCAGAGAACTCCTGAATGTAAATGAGATAAGGATCCCCGGTACACATAATTACGAAAATATAATGGCGGCATTTGCAATGGCGATAGCAGCAGGCGTGCCTGAAGCTCTTGCGCTTGATGTTATCAGGAACTTTAAGGGTGTTGAGCACAGGATAGAATTTGTAAAAGAAAGAAAAGGTGTCAGATATTATAATGATTCCAAAGGGACAAATACCGATGCTGCCATCAAAGCGGTAGAGGCAATGAAAGGGCCGGTGATCCTCATTGCAGGAGGATACGACAAAAAATCAGGTTTTGATGACCTTTTAGAAGTGTTTCCGGGAAGGGTGAAAGAGCTTGTTCTCGTAGGGGAGACAGCTGATAAGATAGAAGAAACGGCAAAAAGACACGGATTTTCAAATTGTGTTCATGCAGGAGACATAAAAAATGCTGTAAGCATATGCGCAAAAGATGCAGTTCCGGGCGATTATGTCCTGTTGTCGCCTGCATGTGCCAGCTGGGATCAGTTTAAGAATTTTGAGGAACGTGGCAGGGTATTTAAAGAAGCGGTAAATGAGATCTGAGCATTAAGGATTTGTTATGGTAGAGAGGGTGAATGCTCTTCCCCTGGTAAAGGGAGTAAAAGAGCTGACTTCGAGACAGTTTTCTATACATCAGGGAAAAAAGCCCGGCGCTGTTAAAAAGGCGGGGGTTGATTTTTCATTTGTTTTTTCCCTTGGGATAATACTGGTATTCGGCCTTATCATGATATATTCGGCTACTACACAAGTGTCTCTGAACAAAACAGGTTCCAGCTTTTCCATGCTCCGTGTTCAGTTGATAGCTACGGGGCTGGGTCTTTTCGGCTTCTGGCTGATATCACTCATTAATTATAGAAAGATCATCGCAAATAAATGGTTTTTGATAATACTTTACGGTGCATCATTTGCAGCTATGATCTCTTTAAAGTTTCTGGGAAATGATCTCGACGAACATGGTGCCGTAAGATGGATAGGGCTCGGCCCTGTAAATTTCCAGCCGGTGGAGCTTTTTAAGATAGCATCTATAATAGTTACTGCGGTATTTATCGCAAAAGAACCCGGCAGATTTGATGTCAGATATAAAGGAAATGTCATCAGGTATTGTCTCCACAGCAGATCAGTTCATCTTATACTGATATGCGGCGTAGTGCCTGCCATGATGTCAGTCATCATAAGCAATAACCTGAGTAGTGCGATCATATTGTTCATGATACCGACCCTGATGACCTTTTTAGTTAACAGGAACAAAAAAGGTTACTATATATTATTTGCGGTCATAGCCATCGTGGTGATCATTGCAGTCATTTACGGCAAGACCGCCACACCGGGAGATAATTTCCGTCTCAGAAGGTTATGCGCCTGGATGAGACCTGAAGAATTTAAAGGCGATGAGGCATACCAGACTATTCAGTCCCGTTATGCGATAGGTTCAGGAGGCTTATTCGGTAAAGGCCTGGGCAAAAGCCTGCAAAAGCTCGGTAAATTACCTGAAGCGCAAAATGATATGATATTTGCGGTTATCTGCGAGGAACTGGGAGTGTTCGGAGCGATAATGACAGTGGCTATGTTCGCACTTCTCCTCTGGAGGATAATAGTTA
>CACZTF010000141.1 GCA_902784025.1 uncultured Lachnospiraceae bacterium | reverse complement strand
ATGGCTGTGGCACTCGATCGGGATGTTGATGATGTGAGCGAAGAGATGGACATGCTGCTGTCGGTAAAATAAAAAACACGAGGTAAAGATTTTGGATAAAAAATATTCACCCTCTGACATTGAGGGAAGATTATATGAAAAATGGGTAAATAAAGGTTATTTCAGGGCTTCTGCCGATAGCGACAGGGAGCCCTTTACTATAGTCATGCCGCCGCCGAATATTACCGGAAAGCTGCATATGGGGCATGCTCTGGACAACACTATGCAGGATATACTCATAAGGTTTAAGAGGATGAGCGGCTATGAGGCATTGTGGGTCCCTGGGACGGATCATGCCAGTATTTCCACAGAGGTAAAGGTTACCGAAGCTCTTAAGAAAGAAGGTAAGGATAAAAAAGAGATAGGTCGTGAAGCTTTCTTAAAGAGAACATGGGAGTGGAAAGAGGAGTACGGGGGTACTATCATTTCCCAGCTTAAAAAGATAGGTTCGTCCTGTGACTGGAGCAGGGAACGCTTCACCATGGATGAAGGACTTAGCAAGGCAGTTACCAAAGCCTTTGTAAATATGTACGACAAGGGTCTTATTTACAAAGGAGCAAGGCTGATCAACTGGTGTCCCGTGTGTAAGACCTCCATTTCAGACGCAGAGGTGGAGTATGAAGAACAGGATGGACATTTCTGGCATCTTAAGTATCCTGTGACAGGTGAGGAAGGCCGTTTTGTATGCCTTGCCACCACAAGACCGGAGACCATGCTTGGTGATACTGCGGTGGCAGTACACCCGGATGATGAGAGATATAAGGATATAGTGGGTAAAACTGTTATACTGCCTCTGGTAAACAGAGAGATACCTGTTATCGCTGATGAATATGTGGATCCTGAGTTCGGAACAGGCGTGGTTAAGATAACCCCTGCCCATGACCCTAACGATTTTGCAGTGGGAGAGAGACATGATCTTCCCCGGATAAATGTTCTGAATGACGATGCAACAATTGCCGGGGGATATGGAAAGTATTCAGGTCTGGACAGATACGATGCACGTAAGCTGATAGTCAGTGATCTCGAGGCAGAAGGTCTTCTTATCAAGACGGAGGATCACAAGCATAATGTTGGTACACATGACCGCTGCCATACCACAGTGGAGCCAATGATCAAGCCCCAGTGGTTCGTGAAGATGGAGGATCTGATCAAGCCTGCGGTAAATGCGGTTAAGACGGGAGACATAAGGCTTGTACCTTCCAGCATGGACAAGACATTTTACCACTGGACAGATAATATCAAGGACTGGTGTATCTCAAGACAGCTTTGGTGGGGGCACAGGATTCCGGCATATTATTGTGATGCTTGTAAAGATGTTTTCGTATTTGAGAGAGAGGAAGAAAAGTGTCCCAAGTGCGGCGGAACACTGCGCAGGGATGAGGATACCCTTGATACCTGGTTTTCCTCTGCTCTGTGGCCTTTTTCCACCCTCGGATGGCCGGAAAAGACAAAAGATCTTGAGAAATTCTACCCCACGGATGTACTGGTGACAGGTTACGACATCCTCTTTTTCTGGGTCATCAGGATGATGTTCTCAGGCTTTGAGCATATGGGTCAGCGTCCTTTCAAGGATGTTTTGTTTCACGGTCTCGTCAGGGATTCCGAAGGCCGTAAGATGAGTAAATCCCTAGGTAACGGTATAGATCCTCTTGAGATAATAGAACAGTACGGCGCTGACGCCTTAAGAGCTTCACTTATATCAAATACATCACCGGGTAATGATATGAGATTTTTTATATCCCGTGTAGAGGCGGCAAGAAATTTCGCTAACAAGATGTGGAACTCCGCAAGGTTCATAATGATGAACGATCCGGATGAAAAAGTTAAGGCCGGAGCAGAAATGCCCGGTAATCTTACTGATACGGATAAGTGGATGCTTTCGGGATTGAACCGTCTGGTAAAAGAGGTTACCGATAATCTTGATAAGTATGAGCTTGGCATTGCCTACGATAAGATTTCCGGATTTGCCTGGGATGAATTCTGTGACTGGTATGTGGAGATGGTCAAGTCCCGTCTTTATGATGATAAGGACGATACCAAAGAGGCAGCAGTATGGACCCTTAAGACAGCACAGATAACACTGCTCAAACTCCTTCATCCCTTTATGCCATTTGTTACGGAAGAAATATTCTGCGGTCTCCAGTCAGATGAGGAGTCCATAGTTATCTCAAGCTGGCCGGTATATAAAGAAGAGTTTAACTTCCCCGTTGAGGAGCGTGAGACCTCTGTGCTCAAGGATGCGGTAAAGGCCGTAAGGAATATGAGAGCGGAAAAGGATATTCCTCCGGGTAAAAAGGTAAATGTAATAGTTGCGGCCGATAATGACGAGACCGCAGAGTGCTTTGAAAAGGGGAGAAATATATTTAAGCTGCTTGCTAAGGCTGAGAAGCTTGATGTGATCCGGGATAAGAGCGGAGTGCCTGAGGACGCCCTGTCAAGTGTTATAGAGAACGCCACCGTTTATGTTCCTCTTGAAGGGCTTGTGGACAGGGAAGAAGAGAGAAAGAAGCTGCTTGCTGAGAAGGAGAGACTTGAAGGTGAGGTAAAACGCTGCGAAGGAATGCTGGCAAACGACAGATTTATCTCTAAGGCACCTCCTGCAAAGGTAGAGGAGGAGAAAGAGAAGCTGGCAAAGTATAAACAGATGCTGGAAAAGGTGGAGGCCTCTTTAGCATGAAGATAGCTGCGATTACACCAAGTATACATTTAGCGGATTGTGCTTATAATGCGGATCTTATCATTGATCATGCAAAACAGGCATATGAGGCAGGATGTGACGTGGCGGCTTTCCCGGCTTTTGCTCTTACGGGGTGTTCCTGTGGTGATCTTTTTGATTCTGAGACACTGCGTACAGCTGTAGAAAAAGCCCTTATCAGGATTAAAAATGCGACTGCCGTTTTTAAAGATATGCTTATTGCAGTGGGATTTCCCGTATATAAATACTCGACAAAGCGGGGTGAAAGCTGTATAGCCCTTATCAAAAACGGCAGTTTCGAAACCTTTATCTCAAAAAATGTGCCTTTGGTTATCACAGATGACCGTTTCATTTTTATTGAAGGCAAAAAACATTACTTTGAGTTTGACGATGTGATGAAGCCCATCCTGCACAAGGGTAAAAGGATTTTATTTCTGACATATCACATATTATGGATGCCGGATCAGGAGATCCCGGATATTGCTGTATATATGTGTAATCTTGAGCTTTATGCCGGCAATGTATCTGAGGAGCTTGATATGCTTGCCTCAGAGTCTGCAGAAGTCTCTGAGTACATTTGCGTATCCTCAGGCTCCGGTGAATCATCCGATGAGTGTGTATACAGCGGATTGAAAGCATACGCCTCAGAGGGTTCGGTCATAGACTTTTCCGTTAAACAGGGAATGTGCATATTTGATACTGATAACCCGCAGAATCAGGCAATACCGTACATGTCTCCCTCCCGTTTTTTTAAGGAAAGGTCTTTTCTTCCCTGTGATGAAGATGCAGCGGATATGTTTTGTCTTGAGATCATGAAGATCCAGGCTACAGCGTTGGGGGAGCGGTTATCTTTCCTGCATATGTATAAATGTATCATAGGTCTTTCCGGAGGTCTTGATTCCACATTGGCTCTTATCGCAGCTGTAAATGCATTTGACAGTTATGGCCTTAACCGCAAGGGAATAATATGTGTGACTATGCCGGGTTTCGGTACCGGAGACAGGACTAAAGATAATGCGGTAAAACTGGCAGAGTTTTTTGGCGTGACTTTGATCACGATCGATATAAGGGAACAGGTGTCGGCACATTTGGAAAGCATAGGTCAGCCTGTAGAAAATAGTGGCTTTGTGGCTGATATTACATTTGAAAATGCCCAGGCACGCACCCGGACCATGATACTTATGGATTTAGCTAATAAAGAAAATGCCATAGTTATAGGTACAGGAGATATGTCAGAGCTGGCGCTTGGATGGTGTACATATAACGGGGATCACATGTCGAATTTCTCTGTAAATGCAGGAGTTCCCAAAACGGTTATCGCCCCGGTTCTCAGGACTTATATCTCCAGGGTGGCAGACAGAGCAGGAAGGGATGAACTTTCCGTCATTATTGAGGATATCATCGACACGCCGGTGAGTCCTGAGCTTTTGCCTGTAGGAGAAGACGGCAGTATAGTCCAGAAGACTGAGGAAAGTTTGGGACCTTACGTACTTCATGATTTTTTCCTTTATCATTTTTTATATTACGGAAATGAGGATATGAAGGATATATATCAACAAGCTGTGGAGGTTTTTGAGGACAGCTATAGTGAAGAAATCATTTACAATACTTTTAAGATCTTTTTAAAGCGTTTTTTTACACAACAGTTTAAAAGGTCATGCATGCCTGTGGGACCTAAGGTGTTTGAGTATTCCCTTTCTCCACGCAGCGGTTTTCTGATACCCGGCGATGTTTATGCACAGGAATGGCTGCGGGAACTTGAGGAATGCCGGGCTTACTAAGGATCTCATAATTTAAACGGAGTGAGAAATGAAGATATTATTTGTATCGCTTGGGTGCGATAAAAATTTAGTGGATTCCGAGGAGATGATCGGTCTCCTGACAGAGAATGGTCACTGCATCACAAATGAAGATGCTGAGGCAGAGGCTGTGATCATCAATACCTGCTGTTTTATACATGATGCCAAGCAGGAAAGTATCGAGACCATTCTTGAAATGGCACGTCTTAAAACAGAAGGAGTATGTAATAAGCTGATAGTATGCGGATGTCTTGCCACCAGATACAAGGATGAGATACTCGATGAGATCCCTGAGATCGACGTTATACTTGGTACTACATCTATCGATAAGATACTGGAAGCCCTTGAAGGGGGAGACCGCATTTACATGGATAAGACAGACCGTATGCCTATAGTAAAGGCGGACAGGGTAAGCGTAACCGGAGGATGGTACGAGTATCTGAAGATAGCTGAAGGCTGTTAAAAAAACTGTACTTATTGCATAATCCCTAAAGTGAGAGGGGGTTACAGGTCATACCCCATGGATTATCTTATGGAGAGGGCGAAGGATCTGGTGGCAAACGGCACAAAAGAACTGATACTGGTGGCTCAGGAGGTCACTATGTACGGGGCAGACATGCCGGGAAAGAAAAAACTCCTGACAAAGCTTATAAAGGCACTTGCAACTATACAGGATCTTAAGTGGATACGTCTCCTTTACTGCTATCCTGAGGAGATAACGGATGATCTTATATATCTTATGAAGAACGAGCCAAAACTTCTTCATTATATAGACATGCCGGTCCAGCACGCTTCTGATCCCATACTTAAGGCCATGGGACGCAAGACCAATAAAAAGACCATTGAAAAGATAATAGACAAACTAAAGCGTGAGATTCCTGACATCTGTATTAGAACAACTCTTATATCGGGATTTCCGGGTGAAACAAATTACGATCATGATGTTTTGAAAAATTTTGTTAATTATAACGAGTTTGACAGACTGGGAGTTTTTGAATATTCTGAAGAGGAAGGTACACCTGCGGCAGGTTTTTCCCATAAGGTTGAGCCTGATGTGATAACTGCAAGACGTAATGAACTCATGGAACTTCAGCAGGGAATATCTGCAAAAGTATCAAAAGCGCTTGTGGGAAAGACCTATGAAGTGATAGTTGACGGGTATCTTCCCGAGGATGATGTGTATGTCTGTCGTTCCTACAGGGATGCTCCTGATGTGGATGGTCAGGTGTTTGTTTCTCCCGGAGATGTACTGAGCCGTGATCTTATTTCAGGAAGCTTTATCAAGGTAAGGATAACAGGGGCGACAGAGTATGACCTGCTTGGTGAAGCAGTATGATGAATAGCACTCCATGCTGTAATATGATCCTTCACTTTGGATGTTCCTGCATTTTTATCAAAGATACTATCTGAAATAATAAGTAATAATAAGGAGCACGATTATGAAAATGAATCTTCCCAATAAACTTACATTGTTTCGCATAGCTCTGATACCCATTTTTTTGATCATACTGTATATCAACACGGATAACGGAGCAACAAACTGGGTCGCATTTGCGATCTTTTGTGTAGCCAGCGCTACGGATGCAGTTGACGGATATATAGCCAGAAAATATAATATGATCACTGACTTCGGTAAATTTATGGATCCTCTGGCAGATAAGCTGTTGGTATGTTCTGCTCTTATCGCCCTTACTGATCTGGGCAGGATATTCGGCTGGATAGTTATCATCATCATAGCACGTGAATTTATCATTAGCGGGTTCAGGCTGGTGGCTGCAGGAAGAGGTAATGTGATAGCAGCCGGCAAATGGGGTAAGATAAAAACCGTTGTACAAATGATCGCTACAATGCTTCTGATAATAGATTTTAAAAACATACCAATGGTCGTTATCACTCAGATTTTTGTTTATGCTGCACTGGTGCTTACGGTAATATCAATGATAGATTATTTTATAAATAATAAGGGGGTTATAAATGGGGGTAACTGATTTTATGTGCATAAAGACATTTTAAATGATCAAATGTGTATTATAAGGAAAAAAAAAAAAAAAAAAAAAAGGATTATATAAAAAAGTCGTTGAT
>CACZTF010000140.1 GCA_902784025.1 uncultured Lachnospiraceae bacterium | reverse complement strand
TTCGGAGGATATCTATATTACACAGCGCCGTAAGCAGCTTATATTTGTAAAACCCGATCTTGTAGATCTTTCTTTCCAGCCTGTCATCAGGTATGGAATCTATGGGGAAGATATCTATACTGAGAAAGCTCTCTTCTCCAGTTTCGGCAAGACGGTCCTCTGTCACCCTCACCTTTGTGTTCATCAGCTTCAGAGGATAAAAATATACATCCTTTTTGGAAAAATGAAAGTCGTTTGGTTTGATATGTTCCGGTAGTTCTTTATGATATTTTTTTATGAACATATCATAATCATTTCTTGGCATGGCAAGATCCATGTCGTCGTCCCAGGGGATAAAGCCCTTATGCCTTACTGCCCCCAGCAACGTACCTCCTACAGCATAATATTTCAGGCCGTTATCGTCACAAACCCTGATAAATGCTCTCAGGATATCCAATTCTTTCATCTGCAGTTTTCTAATAGGATCAATACTGTTTTCCGGATTCTTTTTCATGGTCACTTTCTCACACCGTGGATTTTAGTATTTCGCTATATTATAGCACAAAATTATTCTTTTTCCCATCCATCCGTCAATTACGAACTGTGCATCTGTTCGTAAAAACAGATACAGAACATGTTAATCCTTCCGTCCGGATATGATCTATTACCGGTTCAAAGATCAGTAAAGTCATTTAAAAATGTCTGAAAGTCACAAAACAACCTGCAAAAATGCAGGTTGTTCCGAAAAATGACTGTATATATGATCAGTCCTCATAAAGAGGGTGTCTGTCAGTAAGCTCTTTTACAATAGCCTTTGCTTCATCAGGCTTTTCGTCTATAATGGCAAGCTTTATAGCTTCAGCTGTTCTGTCACAATCATCTGTATCAAAACCTCTTGCTGTAACTGCTGCCGTTCCGAGACGTATACCGCTGGTCACGAAGGGTGACTGGGGATCGTTGGGAATGGTGTTTTTATTACATGTTATATTTACGGCATCAAGTACGGCTTCTACCTCTTTTCCTGTCTTGCCGAGCTTCACAAGGTCTACTAACATGAGATGATTGTCAGTGCCTCCCGAAACTATATCGAAGCCGCGACTCTGAAGACCTTCACAAAGAGCTGCCGCATTCTTTACTATACTTTCTGCATATGTTTTGAATGCCGGCTCAAGAGCTTCTTTAAAGCATACTGCTTTTGAGGCAATAACATGCATAAGTGGACCGCCCTGGGTTCCCGGGAATACAGATTTATTCAGCTTATGCTCTGTAGCAAATTCCTCTGAAGAAAGGATAAGACCGCCTCTGGGACCTCTGAGTGTCTTATGGGTAGTTGTTGTTACCACATGAGCGTGGGGTATAGGGCTGGGATGTGCTCCTCCTGCTACAAGACCTGCAATATGCGCCATATCTACCAAAAGGAAAGCACCGACTTCATCAGCTATCTCCCTGAACTTTGCAAAATCGATAGTCCTTGCATAAGCACTGGCACCTGCTATTATCATCTTGGGTTTATTCTCTGTCGCAAGACGCCTTACCTCATCATAATCAATGAACCCTTCATCATTTACCCCATAAGGAACGATATTGAAATAATCTCCGGAAACATTAGCCGGTGAACCATGGGAAAGATGTCCGCCACAGTCAAGGCTCATACCCATTATGGTATCTCCGGGACGGCAAAGAGCATAACATACTGCAAAATTTGCCTGGGCACCTGAATGCGGCTGGACATTAGCATATGTGCATCCGAAAAGCTCCTTTGCACGTTCTATAGCCTGTGTCTCAACAACATCCACGAATTCACAACCGCCGTAATAGCGCTTTCCGGGATAGCCTTCTGCATATTTGTTCGTAAGCGGACTTCCCATAGCTGCCATCACTGCTTCACTTACCAGGTTTTCCGATGCGATAAGCTCTATGTGAGACCTCTGTCTGTTTATCTCATCCTGCATTGCTGTTGCGATAACAGGATCATATTCCTTTATAAGATCAAATGAGTACATCTAAATTAATCCTCCGTAAATATCATATATAATATATCTGTATATAAAATGTCTTTTAAAATCCAACTATGTATTATATAACAATGTGCCTTATAATATCAACTGTTTTGTAATTACTGTTTAAGAAACTTTTTGCCGCAAAACTTTGCCGGGAACTCTCATTCCTATTGATGACAGCAACGGCCATATATCTGTGAGCCTGAAGTATCATTACACTTTAATATATCATTTACCGATAAATCTACCGTAAGTATCCTCATCAAGCACTACATCCAGTTCTCCTACCCACACAAATGGTTCATCTGCTTTACAGAAACCGTGCTTGAAAAAGAAAAGACCGTCCTCCATATCAAGGGAATAGGTCCCTCCCATATTGAAGTAATCCAGCCCCAGCTCAACGCCCCACCTGATCAGATCCCATATGAGAAGATATCCGGGGGAAACCTTCGCACCCCTCATGGTCTTGGTACCTCCGTAGACATACCACATACGGTCTCCGTAGGGAAGTCCCATCATCGCACCTATGATCTCCCCATCGTACTCCGAGGTGTATATCCTGAGTTCGGGAAAGGCATCCACCAGTCTCTCAAAGTATTCTTTAGGTCTGTATGTTATTCCCTGACGATCTGCCATTTCCTTATGAAGCCCGAAAAATGTATCTATGTCTTCCCGGGATCTGCCGTATCTGTTCTTCACTCCGTTTTTCTCCGAAGCTTTGATATGACGCTTGGTCATAGAGTTGAACCCTGATCTGATCTCATCCGTGGTCTTATCTTTGATAGTGAGCATGATCTCGTATCTGGGATTTGAAAATGAATGGATCTCAGTTCCGTCAGCCCTGAACTTAAAACCTTCAGCCCTGTACTTTTCAGCAAGTTCCTCATCTTTCTTTACACAAGGGTCCATCCTCAGAAGAAAGGCATTGTACTTGTCAAACAGTGGTCTTGCCTCTTCTATCAGTTTCTTGGTTGTCTCTATATCATAAAAGTCTGAAACCGGCCCTCTCGGGGCATACAGAAAAGTCTTATCATCCACGGCTTTGATCCCCAGTACGGACATAGCTGCTTTTATCTTACCGTTTTCCTCTATATAGACGTAATCGCTGCTCCAGTTGTTTTTTACCTTTGCCCAGTTCATATCCTGCATGGTGTGGGTATATGGTGAATTTCGTACAAATTCATTATACCTTGCCGCAGCATTTTGGTCGTTTTTATCCAATATAGGCATGTAAGCCTCCTTTATGTTTATTTATAATACTTATCCAATATCATCATGAAGGCTTTAACCCGAAAAATCTTTTAAATATACCATTTAGGGAGATTTCTAACCCGGGCTGCATTTTGCTTCATAATGATATCATTTATCAAATTTCCTTAAATATTAAGGAGTATTTTTACCACCGGAACTGTCCGTAACCTTAACACCCAGCTCCTCCAACTGCTTTCCGTCCACCGTATCCGGAGCACCTGTGAGCAGGCATGATGCATCTTTAACCTTGGGGAATGCGATAACGTCCCTTATACTCTCTGCACCGGTCATGAGCATGATCAGTCTGTCCAAACCGATGGCAAGACCTGCATGGGGCGGTACGCCGTATTTAAATGCTTCAAGCAGGAATCCGAACTTTTCATTTGCAGTTTCCTCATCTATGCCGAGAGCTTTAAACATCCGTTCCTGTATGTCCGGGCGGTAGATACGCTCGCTTCCGCCACCCAGCTCTATACCGTTCAGCACTATGTCATAGGCCTTTGCCCTTACATTTCCCAGGTCTGTATCCAGCTTGTCCAGATCCTCTTCTAACGGCATTGTAAAGGGATGGTGCATGGCTGCAAAGCGCTCTTCTTCATCCGACCACTCAAATTGGGGAAATTCCGTTACCCAAAGGAATGCGTACTCATCCGGCTTTCTGAGTCCCTGTCTGTCTGCCAGCTCAAGTCTGAGGGCTCCCAGCACATTAAATACTATCTTATCCCTGTCTGCCGCAAACAGGAGAAGGTCTCCCGGCTCTCCCTCAAGGGCAGTAATAAGACCATTCATCTCCTCTTCGCTCATAAACTTTGCAAAGGAAGACTTCTGAGTTCCGTCAGGCTGTATCTGTATATATGCAAGACCCTTTGCTTCACATCCCCTGGCAAATTCTACCAGCGCATCTATCTGCTTCCTGGACATGTCTCCGAAGCCCTTGGCATTTATAGCCCTGACTGACCCGCCGTTTTCTATAGCTCCCGTAAAAACGCCGAAACCACAGTCCTTCACCTGCTCTGAGACATCTTTAAGCTCCATACCGAAACGAACGTCCGGTTTGTCAGATCCGAACCTGTCCATAGCCTCACGCCAGGTCATACGGGGAAGGGGAAGTGTCACATTTACCCCTAATACCTCTTTAAAAATGTAAGCAGCCAGCCTTTCGGTGACATCCATTACATCCTCAGCAGTAACAAAGGACATCTCCATATCCATCTGCGTAAATTCAGGCTGCCTGTCAGCACGCAGATCCTCATCCCTGAAGCAACGGGCGATCTGCATATACCTGTCATACCCGGAGGCCATGAGCATCTGCTTGAAAAGCTGGGGAGACTGGGGCAGGGCATAAAAATGTCCCGGGTGTACCCTGCTGGGAACAAGATAGTCCCTTGCTCCCTCAGGAGTGCTTTTGGTCAGCATAGGTGTCTCTATCTCTAAAAAACCCTCATTCTCACAAAGAAAATGCCTCATAAGCTGGGTTACACGACTTCTCATGATCAGATTATTCTGTATATCAGCACGTCTCAGATCCATTGTCCTGTACTTAAGACGTACCTCTTCCTTTGTATCTATCCCCGGCTCAATGGGAAAGGGGGGCGTTTCTGCCTCAGACAGTATACGCAGATCCTTTGCAAGTATCTCAATTTCACCTGTCTTAAGATTTTTGTTTACCTCACCGCTTCTCTTTGCAACCTCTCCGGTAACAGCAAGCACATATTCGTTTCTTATGGAATATGCCTTTTCAAAGATCTCTTTATCCAAAGCCGTTTCATCAAAAAGAACCTGTATCAGTCCGCTTCTGTCCCTCAGATCCACAAATATAATAGTTCCGAGGTTCCTTCTTTTTTGCACCCATCCCATCAGGGTTACATTTTTCCCTATGTCTTCTGCAGAAACTTCCGCACACCTGCAGCTGCGTTTCAGTCCGGTCATCAACTCAGACATAATTACCTCCATTCTCATACTGCGTTCCATGACAACTTCTGTCTTGATAAAAAACAAAAAGCCTTCAGATATGGTTTCTCTATACTCTTAAATACACTAACTGTGTATTGTATTATAAAATGATGTAAGTTTCAATTATTATTTTTATCTGCCTGCATTTATATTTTTATTTCCTCTGTTTTTCGGTAATCATGATCAAGTCCTTTTTTCATGTGTCATATTCCCATATGATCATCACCACGAATATCAGCAACTAAAACTTGTCAATACCCCGCATTGTTTTTTTTATGCATTTTTAACTTTTTGTGTAGGCTGACAAAAATACTGTTCGCAAGTTATTGTGCATTTCCCCATTTTAAAATGTGGATAATGTGGATAAGTTAGGGGATAACGCAAAATTGCGTATACTTATCCACTTTTTTAGGGGATAACTCAAATAAAACAGTGGATAAAATGATCTTTTTTTAATACACACAATTCCACTTTTATGCATATTGCACAATGCACAATATTTCATCATAAAAATAAAAAAACAGTAAATAATGAACATTTGATCATCTTATTACCAAAATCCGCTTAAACACTGGAATTTAAAAAAAGTCAGTCAGAAAAATAAGAATATTGATAAACAGATAAAAAAAGATTGCTTAATTATATAAATCTTTTCATTTAAAACTTCTAATAAAACAAGTAATATAAAAAAATGAAGCCTTGAAAGGCTCCATCTTTGAATAATTTAAAATAGCGGTTTGATCAATCAGGGATTCCGCTGTTTTCAGCATTCTGAAGGGGATTCTTATGTTCCTCTTCAGTAGTTTCTGTCTCTTCAGCTGCTGCTTCCTGAGCAGGAGCTTCGGTTTCTGCTGCTGTATCAGCAGCCGCTGCCGCAGGTGCACTTTCTTCAGTCTCTGAAGGCGCTTCTGCTGTTTCTTCAGAAGAGGACTCTGCCTGAGGATTATCAGTGTTGTATACAGTATCTGTATCTTCTTTCTTCTTAAGCTCTATATTAGCCTGCTTGATACTGAGACTGATTTTCTTTTCTTCAGGATTAAAGTCTACAACCTTTGCTTCTATCTCCTGACCTATAGAAAGTACATCTGCAGGCTTTCCAACATGCTCTTTTGATATCTGGGATACATGAAGAAGTGCATCAATACCATCCTCAAGCTGTATGAAAGCACCGAAATCAGTCATCCTCGCAACCGTACCCTTTACTATACTGCCGGCAACATACTTTGAGGATGCCGCATTCCAGGGATTTGTCTCCGGGAACTTAACACTGAGTGCGATCTTTTCTCCGTTTACCTCTTTGATAAGGCATTCTACCTCATCACCTACCTTAAAGAGCTTCTTAGGACTTTCTGTCCTGCCCCAGGACATCTCTGAAATATGAAGCAGTCCGTCAACGCCGCCAAGATCGATAAATGCTCCGAAATCAGTAACATTTTTAACTGTACCTTTGATCCTGTCTCCGGAATTGATCTTTGCAAGAAGCTCATCCTTAAGAGCCTTTTTCTTTTCGACTATTATCTCTTTGCAGTTACCGATGATCCTTCTTTCCTTGGGGTTATACTCGGAAATGATAAACTCAACATCCTGATCTGCATAAACAGACAGATCTCTGACAAATGAATCAGATACGAGGCTTGCCGGTATAAATACCCTGGTCTCATCTACTGTTACATTCAGACCGCCTTTTACAACCTGGGTAACCTTAGCCGTAAGTACCTCTTTATTTTCAAAAGCCTGCTCGAGCTTAGGATTACCGGTCTCCTGACGCATTCTTTTATAAGAAAGCTGTACCTGACCGTCTCCGTCATTCACCTTCAAAACTTTAGCCCTGATCTCGTCTCCCGGTGAAACAAGTGACTTAAGATCAGCATCCGGATCAGCTGTATACTCACTTTTGGCTATTATGCCATCTGACTTATAACCAATATTAAGAACGATCTCATTATCCTTAACATCGAGCACTGTACCTTTAACAGTTTCTCCTACACGGACAGTCTTAAAACTGCCCTCATTTTCTAATAACTCCTCAAAACTCTCTTCTGACACTGGTGTAAACCTCCTGGATTATGTTATTCGGGGTTGAAGCCCCTGCCGTAATACCTA
>CACZTF010000139.1 GCA_902784025.1 uncultured Lachnospiraceae bacterium | reverse complement strand
CTTTAACAGAACGTTAACGGCAAGAATCAACAAAGAAACAAAGGCTGCACATTCCAGCTGCATCTGACCTTCAAACTGCGTGATCATCAGAGCCAACGGTTTATCTGCAACGTTCGCAAGGAAAGATACCGCAGAGATGGTCATCATACAGTTCACAAAGAAATAACTCATCATCTCCAGAATGGTTCCATAGGACTGCGGAAGAATCACATCCTTAATGATGCTCCCCCGCCCAATGCCCATAGTAGAACCAACGTCTTCCAGGTTTTCATTAATCTTTCCAAACGTGTTGTATGCCATCAGATACGGAGATGCAAAGAAGTGCATAGAGTTGACCAAAAACAGGATTGCAAACGTTCCATAAATCGGCGTTGATTTAAAAAACATGACATAAGACAGACCAAGAACCAGACCAGGAATAGCCAACGAAGTGATCGACATCAAATGCAGAACATAACTCAGCTTGGTTTTATTTCTGGCTGTCATATATGCATTGAGAAGTGCAAGCGCTGTACCAAAAACAGAAACAACGACTGCTATGATCAGGGAATTCCTTAAATACTTCATCGCCCCCATATGGGCCGCCTGTAAGACATTTGCAAACGAGAATGACATATCGATCGGATATTTCTTAATAAACCCGAGAATTGCAAATGAGGCTATCGGAAGAAAGATCAGAATGACCATTACGATACAAATGATCCTGGCAAGCATATCACGGCTGCGGTTTTTCTTGATCGTATAAGGTTTCCCTACAAAACTGGAATTCCCTTTATCCCGGTTTGCCATATCAATCACGCAGGCAATGATCGCAGGTATAAGCATGATCATGCCAATGACCGCACCCTTGCCAAAATCAAGCATGCCGATAACATCCTGATACATCATGACCGGGAGTGTTGTAAACTTTCCGCCGACCATTAAAGGAACACCATAGTCTGTGATCACCATGGTGAAGGTTGCAAAAATAACAGAGATCAGCGGTTTGCGAAGATATGGCAGCGTGATGGCAAAGAACTTGTCCTTCACAGAAAGGCCCATAACTTCACCTGCTTCATAAGGCGTCCCGTCTTCATAATTCAGAACGTCATAGATCATAAGATATGCGACCGGGAACGAATACATAACAGAGCCGATGACAATACCCCAAAATCCATAAATACCGCTTTTCAATCCAATCAGATTCGAGATCCATCCATTCGATCCAAGGACGATGATCAGGCCCATACCATGGGAAATAGACGGGATCAGCATCGGAATGATCAGGAGTGTGTTAAGCAGTGTTTTATGTTTGATATTGGTTCTGGAGACACACCAGGCAAGCAGTCCTGCTAATCCAACGGAAATAACAGTTGCCACTGCCGTTACGAGCAGGGAATGTCCCAGAGCTCTGGTGAACTTTGTTGTTGTAAGCACCGCTCCGACATTGACTGTTGCCATAGTCGAAAGCATTCGGATCAGTGGCAGAATTATAGCAACCAGCCAGAAGATACATAAAAGGATCTTTATACTCGTTGATGGAATATATTTTTTTAAGGAACCTTTAGCTGCTGCCATCAGGCGTTTTCCTCCGTACGTGCAAACTGGATCAGGGAATTGATCTTAATATTGATATTCTGGATCACGAACCGTTTTACATAATCATTCGCAGGGTGATCAACTATGTTTGCAGGAGTATCCAACTGCTGGATCACACCTGAATCCATTACCATAATACGGTCTGACATGGCAAAAGCTTCTTCCTGGTCATGCGTGATATAGATCATCGTTGTGCCAAAACGTTTCTGCAGTTCTTTTAATTCTCCACGCAGCGAAAGCCGGGTATCAACATCCAATGCGGACATAGGCTCATCAAAGAGGATCACATCCGGATTCAGTGCCAGTGTACGTGCGATTGCCACACGCTGCTGCTGCCCGCCGGAAAGCTGGCGAGGTTTTTTGTTGATATGTTCGGACAGATCAACAAGTTCCAGCATTTCTCTTGCTGCTTCAGCGGCTTTTTCTTTGTTAAAGGTATCTTTTGTAGAGGAACTTTTCAGAAGTGCGTACTGCACATTTTTCAATACAGACATGTTTTCAAATAATGCATAATTCTGAAAGACGATACCCATCTTTCTTTTTGCTGAAGGAAGATTGGTGATATCTACTCCGTCTTTCAGGATCATACCTGCATCCGCTGATTCCAGTCCAATCAAAATACGAAGGATCGTCGTCTTCCCGCATCCGGACGGACCCAGGATCGATAAAAATTCTCCGTCATGTACATCAAAACTGATATTATGCAGTACCTCTGCATGTCCAAAGGACTTAGACAAATTTTTTACTTCCAGTTTTTCCATGGTGATACCTCAATTACTTACCACTATAGTTGGAAAAGAGGGAGGAAGGATCAGCCTTCCTCCCTCTGTCATTCTTTTTTTAGTACTCCCACTTTTCAAGAAGTCTCTGCTTCTCTTCCGTTGTGTTTCCTTCCATGTTTCCGTATTTGATATTTGTCGGATAGTTCTCAATGCTGTTGACCTGATCCACAAATACCTGCTCCGGGTAGAACAGTTCTTTGTCTTCTCTAACCAATGTGTTATAGAAGAAATCAAACACTGCCTTTACTGCCGGACGATTCTGCTTTCCTTCCGGAATTGCATATCCGTACAGTGAATATGGGGAACCTTCTTCAAAGAACAGGATCTTCAGGTTTGCGCCATCGTTGATAGCAGTTACAGCCTGTGCAGTCATACCAAGACCAATAGCTGCTTCTTTCTGAACCAGTGCGTTTACAGGACCTGAACCGGAAGATGTAAACTGAAGGATATTGTCAGCAAGTTTTCCAAAATACTCAAATGCTGCATCTTCGCCCCAGGCATTGACCAGGTTTTTCACAAACATGTAGCCTGTTCCGGAGGACTTCGGATCCGGCATAGACACAAGGCCTTTGTATTCCGGTTTCAGAAGATCCTGATAGCTTGTTGGTTCAGGGAGACCTTTTTCTGCAAGAACATCCGGGTTGATAATAACTGCGCCACCGTTTCTGGTAGCTGCCAGATAGTGTCCGCCAGGGACTTTGCAGTCATCTACAAAGATGGACTGGTCATATTCTGAAACATCTGCCAGATACTGCTCTACAAGACCTGCATAGCTGAAATCAAGATCGTAGAAGATATCCATATCGGTATCTGTTCCTTCTGCAGCTAACTTTGCAGCCAGATTGCCTGTTGGCATATATTCGATCGTGATATCATAATCCGGGAATTCTTCGTTCAGTCTCTGCAGGAAATACTCATTTCTGTATTCCTCAGCGCCGGAATAAATAACGACACGATTATCAGAAGATGCCGGTGCTGCTGCACTTCCGCTTCCTGCCGGGGTCTCTCCGCCTTTGTTACCGCCGCAAGCTGTGGTTGCGATTGCCATAGCAGCAACAAGCAGAATGCCTAACCATTTCATTTTTTTCATTTTTCTTACTCCTTTGTAGTTATTTTGTTCAACTAGGTCGTAATTTTATATGAAAAATGAACAGATGTCAACCACTTCTTTGGCAATAAATAGATTTTTATTGCCAACTATTCGTTCATTCTAAATATATTTCGAGATTTGTTCTGAACTATTTCAGACGTTATAGGTTGGGTCGATCGCTTTTAACTCTTTATAAGTATCAATTTCGATGATATCTTCTTCTCTACACTCCCGCAGAGCAATCTTATAATGATCCTGAAAAATCTGTGTAGCGACCTGATCCCAGTAGAGTTCTTTTCCTCCTGGCATCTCATATGCCTTCTCAATATCCTCGGCCAGCCGGGCTCCATCCATCGGGCTCCAGTAGGAGATTCCAAATTCCTGATAACAGTTCAGGCCTCCGACTTTCTGCTCTACAATGATTCCATCTTTGACTTCAAAACACCAGTCATCTGTTCTTTCCTTATAGAAACCCAAATAGTTGGATTGATATTGATACTTTTTGACAACCTTTGGATTATTAATCAGAAGGTCTGCTTCAAAAACATATGCGCCCTGCAATAAATATCTGGCACAAAAGGCGGAAGAAATATTATTGGCTTCATTATAGGCAGGGTTTTCTATAAACTTCAGCATCGGGTATTTATAAAGAAGCTGATCAAACTGCTCTGCCAGATAGCCACGCACAATATAAATCTCTTCAATTTCCGCATCCAGGCATGCAT
>CACZTF010000138.1 GCA_902784025.1 uncultured Lachnospiraceae bacterium | reverse complement strand
CCGGCTCCATAAAAAGCACTCTGATTTCGATGTGAGAAATTACGGATACAGTTCCCTTACTCAGTTTTTAAGGGATTCTGATGATTTTGAAGTTAAAAATATGGGTTATAAGACCTTTATTTCTCTTAAAAAAGACGACAGCCTGAAGGAAACGATAAAAGAATTTATCATTGAATGTGTAAATGACGGCGGCGAGTCAGGTGTGGATCTTGGTTTTATAGGACAGCTTATACATCGGAAATATCCGAACTTTAATGTTAAAAGTTACGGGTATTCCACATTATCAAAATTTGCCTCTGTGATAACTGAGGTGAAAATGACAGTGGACAGCGCAGGCAGAAAGATACTGTATCCGGTATAAAATGCCATTAGTTATTAATAATTTATTGACATATATAAAAATTAATGATAAATTGTACGAAAATAAATACAGGGGAGCCTGTGTGCAGGCTGAGAGGAAGTTATCAGCTTCGACCCTTTAACCTGATACGGATAATGCCGGCGTAGGGAGTGATATACTGTTTTAGATCATACAGGACAAAAGCCTTGCAGGTAATTGTCCTGTTTTTTCTTGAATATTTCGATCGTTTTATTCAGATATATTCATTTTGTAAGGATGATCGCGTAACTGATATCAGGTTATTACAGTTGAAATACGAGGAGATCACTATATGGAGAGAAATTTTACCACACAGATGGATGCCGCAAAACGCGGTATCATCACCCGTGAAATGGAAACGGTAGCAGGCAAAGAGCATATGGACCCTGAAAGATTACGGGATCTGATGGCAAAAGGGCAGGTGATCATTCCTGCAAATAAAAACCACACGGCTCTGGTACCTAACGGAATAGGACATGCGCTTTCCACAAAGATAAATGTAAATCTCGGGGCTTCCCGGGATGCCGAGGATTGGGAAACAGAGTACAGGAAAGTTGAGATGGCTGTTAAATACGGAGCTGAGGCTGTCATGGATCTCAGTTCATGCGGGGATACAAGCTCTTTTAGACGGCATATTGCATCAAAATGTCCGGCCATGCTGGGAACGGTACCTATTTACGATGCTCTTGTTTATTACAGGAAAGAATTAAAAAAGATCACGGCAAAGGAATGGCTGGATGTGGTGAGGCTGCACGCTGAAGACGGAGTTGATTTCCTGACTATCCATTGCGGGATAAACAGGGAGACGGCGGCCAAGTTTAAGCGTAACAAGCGTAAGATGAATATAGTGTCGAGAGGTGGATCTATCATTTATGCTTGGATGGAGATGACAGGAAATGAGAATCCGTTCTACGAGTATTACGATGAGCTTCTCGATATTTGCAGGGAGTACGATGTAACTATAAGTTTGGGAGATGCCTGCAGACCGGGATGTATAGATGATGCATCAGATGCTGCGCAGATAGAGGAGCTTATGACGTTGGGAGAACTTACCTTACGTGCCTGGGATAAGGATGTGCAGGTAATGATAGAGGGACCGGGTCATATGCCTATGAACCAGATATCGGCAAATATGGAGATACAAAAAACCTTATGTCACGGAGCACCTTTTTATGTATTAGGACCTCTTGTTACAGATATCGCTCCCGGATATGACCATATTACATCGGCTATCGGTGGTGCTATAGCAGCATGGCATGGAGCTTCGTTCCTTTGTTATGTTACCCCGGCAGAACATTTGAGACTGCCGGATCTTGCCGATGTTAAAGAAGGGATAATGGCTTCAAAGATAGCAGCGCATGCGGCAGATATAGCTAAGGGTATTCCACATGCGTCCGACAGGGACAATGCCATGGCTGATGCAAGACAGGTACTGGACTGGGAGAAACAGTTTGAACTGTCTTTAGATCCGGAAAAAGCAAAAAGCTACAGAGAATCTTCTGAACCGGAAAAAGAGGACAGCTGCAGTATGTGCGGTAATTTTTGTTCCGTTAGGAATATGAATGCGATCCTCTCCGGTGGTGAAGTAAAGATATTCGGAGAATGAAAAAAGTCGGCGGTATATACGCCACCGCCGACTTTGTCAGGTTTGCTGTGCAAACCTGCATTATAGTATTTACAGCACACGGGGTTTTTATGAAAACATGTCTTACTATCGCAGGAAGTGACCCGAGCGGGGGCGCCGGGGTACAGGCGGATCTGAAAACATTTGCAGCAAACAGGGTATATGGTATGAGTGTTATTACAGCATTGACAGCACAAAATACCATGGGGGTACAAGATGTGTACCGTATTCCTCCGGAGTTTGTTTCCAAACAGCTTAAGTCTGTTTTTTCGGACATTTATCCGTGCGCAGTTAAAATAGGTATGCAAGGTGATCCTGAAAGTATAAAAGTCATAAGTGATACTCTTATGGAATACGGGGTGAAAAATGTAGTTGTTGACCCTGTAATGGTATCCACGTCCGGCGCAGAACTGATAAACAATGATTCATATACAGCATTGTGTGGTTATTTACTGCCTTTGGCAGATATCATTACCCCTAATATACCGGAAGCCCAGAGACTCACGGGAATGACGATAGCTTCCGGCAAAGAAATGCTTGATGCTGCGGTCATGCTTAGAGAGAAATATGAATGTAACGTGCTGATAAAAGGCGGGCATGGGGACTTTTGTAATACGTTTAATGAATGTGACATCGATGATATGTACGTTATGGACAATAAAAGGTTTTCTACGGATCTGCTGCTGTTCATAGAAGATGACAAGCCTGTTTATTTGTGTGCAAAACGTTTTGATAATCCAAATTCCCATGGTACAGGATGTACTCTTTCCTCAGCCATAGCTGCAGGGCTGGCAAAGGGGTACGACATGAGAGATGCGGTCAGGTCAGCAAAAGAATATGTTACCGGAGCCATTAAGGCCGGACTGGATCTGGGCAGGGGAAGAGGGCCGCTTGACCACATATATCTGTATGATAAAGATAAGGATATTAAAGGAGACCAGCTATGAACATTATCCTAAACGGAGAAAAAATTACAGTAAGAGGATCTGCTTCTGTTACGGATATACTGGAAGAGAGAAATATAGATCCGAAAACGGTGATCGTTGAACTGGATGGCATAATTTTAAAACAGGAGGAATTCAAGGATTCCGTTTTATGTGAAGACAGTACGGTTGAAGTGTTAAGATTTGTAGGTGGTGGTTGATATGAAAGTTAACGATAAATTTATGATAAAAGGAATGGAGATCAAAAGCCGTCTGTTCCTTGGTACGGGAAAGTTTGGAGACGACTCTCTTATTCCAAAATGTATAGAAGCCTGTGGGGCGCATATAGTTACCGTGGCCATCAGGAGAGTTGATTTCGGCGCTTCTACCGATAATATTACACAGCATTTGCCTGAAGACTGCATTCTCATGCCGAACACCCATGGTGCCAGAAATGCAGAAGAGGCAGTAAGGATAGCAAGGCTTGGACGTGCGGCAGGCTGTGGTGACTGGGTAAAGATAGAAGTGGTGTCAGACAATAAATATCTTCTGCCTGATAACGATGAGACTCTTAAAGCTGTAGAGATACTGGTAAAAGAAGGGTTTATAGTGATGCCCTATATGACGCCGGATCTTTATGCCGCAAGACGCATGCGTGATGCCGGTGCTGCTTCTGTTATGCCGCTCGGTGCACCTATAGGTACGAATAAAGGGTTTAAGACCCGCGAAATGGTAGAGATAATGTGCAATGAGATGGACATACCCGTAGTGGTGGATGCAGGTATAGGCAAACCCAGCGAGGCTGCGGAGTGTATGGAGGCAGGGGCTGCGGCAGTTCTTGTAAATACAGCAATAGCCACGGCTTCGGACCCTGTTCTTATGGCAAAAGCCTTCGGTGAAGCGGTCAGGGCCGGAAGAAATGCGTATCTTGCCGGTCCCGGGGCGGTTAAAAGTCTTGCCGAAGGTTCCACGCCTCTCACCGGATTTCTGAGGTAAATATATGAGCTTTTATAACATATATAAAAAATATAAAAATACGGATTTTGACAGGATCTTTGCCGGAACAACACAGGATGATGTGCTCCGGGCTATGAACAAGCCGGTAAAAGGTTCTGAAGATCTTATCAGCCTTTTATCACCTGCGGCCCAGGAGAGTTCAGTCTTAGAGGCTATGGCCTGTATGGCAAATGATCTGACTGTCCGTAATTTCGGTAAGACCATTACTCTTTTTACTCCTTTATATCTCTCCAATGTATGTGACAACGGATGTGTATATTGCGGATTTAACAGAAATAATCCGGTGAAACGCGGTATACTGTCACCGGAGGAGATAGAGTCCGAGGGAAAAGCTATCAGGGAAAGCGGGATCAGACACGTTATAATACTTACGGGGGAAAGCCGGAGGGCTACGCCTCCTGAATATGTGGCAAATGCAGTGAGGATCCTTAAGCGTTATGTTGACTCTGTTATCATAGAGATTTATTCTCTTGAAGAGGCGGAGTACGAAATGCTTTTTGAAGCAGGTGCAGAAGGGTTCACCATGTTTCAGGAGACATATAACGAAGATATCTATCCCAAACTCCATCCCATAGGAGAAAAATCAAATTACAGAAAACGTCTGGATAGTCCGGAAAATGCCTGTAAAGCAGGCTATAATACTGTTAATATAGGAGCTTTGCTGGGACTTGATGATTGGAGGCGTGACACATTTTTTACCGGCCTTCATGCCGGATATCTGCAGGATAAATATCCAGGCAGTGACATTGCCGTTTCCATACCGCGTATTTGTGAGCATGAGGGTATAACGGAATTTAGCGCTTCCTGTAGTGTAAGGGATATAGATCTGGTACAGGCTATGCTCGCTTATCGTATTTTTATGCCAAGGATCGGGATCACTATTTCTACGCGTGAACCGGCCCCTCTGCGCGACAGACTCATAGGACTTGGTGTTACAAAAATGAGTGCAGGTTCCGTTACAGAGGTAGGGGGGCATGCTGATGAAGCAAAAAGTGACGGGCAGTTTGAGATAACAGACAGACGCAGTGTGGAGGAAATGAGTAAGGCAATAAAAAAAGCCGGCTATCAGCCGGT
>CACZTF010000137.1 GCA_902784025.1 uncultured Lachnospiraceae bacterium | reverse complement strand
GGGAGGAAAAAACTATGAAAAAAAGAACTGTTAAACTCATCAAACTTATTGCTTTAACATCTGCCACAGCATGTTTTGCTCTTGCAGGCTGCAGTTCTGATAATGGGAATGTTGCAGAAACTGAGATAGCAGAAACTGAAACAGAAGAAGCTGAACAGACTGATGAAGCAACTGTGGAAGCAACCGAGGAACCTACACCTGAACCGACAGCTACACCCACTCCGGAGCCTGAACCTGAAACATGGTTTGAGGAACAGGGGCTGACTATTACACCGCAGGGCGAATTTAAATTACAAACCCAGTGGAATTACTGGGGCGGACCTGATTACGAAGAATCCGCCAGCAAAAAGCCCGGTGATGAAGTTACCATAACCGTAAATTCAACCGTCACGGAAACAACCGACGGAATGGAGGACGGATACAAGAAAGTAGTCGCAGAGTTTGAATATGACTGGAGTAAGTTTTTCTTTTCATACGAGCCGATCCTTTCATATGATCCCGGTCTTGGAAGCGTAAAGCCTTCCGTATGGATCAGTGCTTTTGACCGTTATACCGGTACCTCTTTTGAGCCCGGCGATGTTGTTATCCCTATTGAATATGAGGGCGAAACCTATGATGTAAACTGCGGATTTGAATGGGGTGCAGATTATGACTATGATGAAGGCCGCCTGATAAACACCTGTACCGTTACCGTTGTCTGTCCGGTTGACTATGATGGTACCGTTTTCGATATCGGATGCGGTACTAAGTACAGTCCCGAATTAGGGGTTAATGATGACGAGCCCTATACAAGTATCGACTATTCAACACCTGTAAAAGTGGATGTGTATCCTTTCTTCACCGACACCGATCATCCGCATTTTTATTTCAGCAGCAGCGACAAATAAGATCCGGCCTGCTCATAACGATACCAAATACAAACGCCCTGCAGCCTCATGCCGCAGGGCATTTTCATGTGCAATATTGCACACCTTTGTTCATTACAATTATTCCATAAGGAAATCCAATCAGCTTTTAGGAAATTCACATTGATCAAGGGAGGTCATAGGCTATGGAAAAGAAGAAGGTTGCCGGATACATGTTTTGGTTGAGGTATGGGGTGAAAGTGTATAAGGAAGGTGATGCTTACAGCTTATATTTTGGTAAGGGCTCTGCAGAACGCCTTGTTGGCCGGTTTACCGATCCGGATATTATAGCTGCACTTACCGCCTCTAATTTTAAAAAAAGGTGTGACATTCACACGTTTTGCGACATTCTTGCGGAATGTGTGGCCACTGATGCTGATCAGCGGGTTTGGTACAGTTATTTTATATTGTATGTATTCTTACAATTGTCGTCGGATATTATTAAGAAGATTGATTGGGAAATTACGGGAGTTGATGAATGGTATGAGTGGTCAGTTGAGAATGATCTGCTCGGACAGCTCCATACCTGGGGTAAAAGGACTGATGCATACAGAGATCGTATAGTGAAATATAGAGAGTATTATAAGCCTGATAAACACTGGCTGAATATGTGGCTTTTTAATTCCCAGTTTGAAAAGATTCTGCAGGGATATGGAGAACTGCCAAAAGAAAGTCTTCAGGCTGAAGATATTGACCTTTTCTTAGAGGGTAAGTTTATGCTGCCGTTAGTGTGGGATATGCGTAGACTGCGTAAATTATATCCCGATGCCATTACAGCGGACTGGTTCGTGTTACGTGGCCAGGAAAAGAGCCTGTTATACGGGACGGATTTTTTAGAAATGCTGCTAAAAAAGGGCGATGCATTTGAGGAATCCGAAAGAACCGTGAAAATTATAAATGTGGAGCTTGTCATAGATCCATCAATAGAAAAGTACTTTGACGGCTTGTGTAACACCATCGGAGTGGATCTCAATTACAATGATCTGCCAAAGAAGGGCGTAAAGAAAATTGACTGTGACAATGGCAGTTCCCTGATCTGGCTTCCTGTTTGCCTTACAGAGTATTTCAAAGATGTTGTTGTATATGGCATAGAGAATGGGAATATAAAGGATTATATAGATGCCAGAGATAATATTCTTAATTTCGTAAATCCGCAGAATAGAATATATCTTGCAGCGGAGAAGGATATAAAGGTTACAAGTGTATGCAGATATGATGGCCAGGTTTATTGTAAGACCTCCATTGGCCTCGTGAAAATTCCGGATGATGATTCGGATGATGCATTATGTTTGTGGTGTGAAGATCTGCCTGGATCATATCTTCAGTGTATCGTATCAGAGGGTGAATGGATCCCGATTGAAAAAACTCTTGATGAAATAGTTTATAATGAATGATAAAAATATAAAACAATAGACTAGGGAGTAAATGAACACGAATAAAAAGCTGCACCGGGTGAAGGGAACCCAAAATGTTAGATAAGTACATTCGGGGTGAAGTTCACGGATTGGTGCAGCTTTTTAATAGGCAAATATCGTATGCTTTTATTTTAAGCTCTGCATATACTTATCCATATCTTCAGCAATCTGTTTGGATACAGCGACAGCGGCAACGACCGTTTTGGCGCCGGTCACCACGTCACCGGAAGCGAAGACGCCGGGCATG
>CACZTF010000136.1 GCA_902784025.1 uncultured Lachnospiraceae bacterium | reverse complement strand
TAATCTTTATTTGAGTAGTCGGGTCTTGGTGATAAATCGTTATTCATATTTTTCCCTCGCTTTCGTTATTGATGTGTTGTATGTTATGTAAAAAGATCACGCCTTGTAAACTTCTTCGCCCTCAACAATGGTCGCAATAATGTTTGCCTGTGCGACCTTTTCAATATCATCATGCAGAAAATCGCAGTCAAATACTGTCATATTTGCGATCTTTCCGAACTCGATGGAGCCCAAACGATGCTCCTGGCGCCACTGACGGGCTACATTTATAGTCATGGCACGCAGTGACTGCTCACGGGTGATGGCTTCTTTTACATTGTGCGGTTTGTCTATCCCGCCTAAAACATCCTCTGGATAAGAACGTTTTTCTGCCGTATAAATGCTGTATTTAACATTCATCAACGGTGAAACCGGGTAGTCGGAATGGAATACCACATTTGCGCCAAGATCATAGAAGGACTTGATGGGATAAGACTGCTCTGCCAGTTCTTTTCCCACATATGAGACCTCTACATCATAGCCGCCCGGGATCTCAGCTGTCCAAAGAGGGGGAACCGCAGGTATTGAACGTGTATCTGCCATGCGGCGGATATCCTCTTCCGTAACAAAATGAAGGTGTGCAAGGACATTTCTCTGATCCATATCCCCGGTGATCTTCTCTGCATCTTCGATACAGCCGAGCATAAAGTGGGTTGCGCCTCCGCCTTCGGAATGAACATGGACGGAAAGGCCTTCTTTGTCCGCTTCAGTTATGAGCTCCACCATCTTGTCATGGTCGTTGAAACGCTCTACCCCGTGGTAACCGGGCTGATCAAGATAATCCTGGTTCTGCCATGCGGTATGAGCTTCAGTAACTCCGTCAAGGAAACACTTCACGCCAACATAGTGAAAATACTCACCGCTTAAACTGGCACGCTCTTCGGCTACCTTAGCTATCTCTTCCTTGGGATTTTCAATATTGTCGGTAATATATCTGTAGGCATATGTACGAAGCTTCAGTTTCCCTTCCTGCTCAAGCTCGTGATATGCCTTGGGCGAATCCGGATATACGATCTCTGTGCCGGCATCTGCCACACCGGTATATCCGCTTTTAAGGGCAAAATCCTGCCATGCAAGGAGATAATTCTTTGCATCCTCCATCGAAGTGGGAAACTTCGGTGTTATTTCGAATACAGGACCTTCGCAGATATAACCGTCCGGTTCTCCATTTTCATCCACATGTACCTGGTCATAGCCGTTTTTCTTTGCATACTCTGCGTCGATCCCGAACAATTCCAGCGCTTTTGTATTGAGCAGCATGGAATGACCGCCTCCGGTCTGCATGATCAGGGGCTTATCAGGGCAAATGTCGTCGAGGTAATCTTTTGTAACGTAATTTTCGTTTTCTACCCATCCGGCTGCCAGATAAAGTTCACGCTGCGGGTTCTTTTCGATAAATTCTTTTATGATCTCGCGATATTTGTCATAATCGGTCAGCTGACACTGGGTAAGGTCTGCCTGCCCTATAAAACGGTATCCTGCCAAATGACCGTGGCAGTGTGATTCGAGAAATCCGGGGTAAATGTAATTTTCACCGTAATCCAGCACCTGTGCATCCGCACCGGCAAGTTTCTTTGCTTCGTCTGCATCACCTATATAGACAAAAACACCGTCTTTTACCAATGCCGCCTTTGCAAATGGTCTCTTTTCGTCCATGGTGATGAAATTACCAAGAATTATAGTCTGCTTCATAGTAAATACCTCCATATATAGATTATATAAATTGTAAGCATTTTACTTCATATCGTATTCGAATATTTCATGTATTTCCTTGTCGAATCCTTCATAAAAACCTTTAGGCATACCAAGCACGATACGCGCTCCTCTGTTGTAACTGATCAGCATCCTGTTGTTATTTTTATCAAATGAGATACCTTCAATCTCTCCCTGCAGAGTGACATCGTCAAGGGTTCTTTCAAGCACGACTGTAAATGCTGTTTTGTCCGGATCTACTTTGCAACGGTATACATGGTCCGGTTCTCCCAGGTCCGCAGTTCCGTCGTCTGCCGTCATGTAAAGGTTTCCGTCGTAATATGCGATCCCCTGCAGCCACTGGGGCGGCGCCTGAATATGGTGCTTGCCAAGATACTTTCCTGTCTTCAGATCATAGCGGTACAGATACCTGCCGCTTTCATCACCGTCCCAGGAACACATCCATACGCAATTGTGATCAGGATCAACAGCCACACCGGAAACCTCAGTCTGTCCGCTGTCTTCTGCAAATGGCCATGTCCTTACCAGTTTCAGAGTTTCGGCATCATATACGGCGATCTGGATATTTTTTGCCTTGCCGTCCATGAAGTACTCTACACCGGCATAAATCTCCCCGTTGTAAACGTCTATGTCGCCGATGTGATTGACTTCAGCCTCAAATTCCTTAAAGGGTTCTTCGGCCTCTGCAACCAATTTCCAGTCCTTATCGTAATGCGTGATAGTTGTGCTGCCTGATACGTAATACTCCCCGTTTTCCCAGGCGATACCCTGCCGGCCGTCGACCTCATGAACTCCCGCAAGCTCATAAGAATGAGCCGGAAGCATTTCCTGTGAGGTTTTCTCTATCTGTCCCTTCTGTGTTACGGGCGCCGGCATTGTTTCCTGCTTTTCTTCAGTCGCTGTAGTCGTTTCATTTTCTGCCTTCTGCTCTGCCGCTGTCCCGCCGCAGGCAGTTATCAGTACAGATGCCGTTGCTATGATACCCAGTCCGCAAATAATATTTCTCTTTTTTATCATTTAAACAACCTCTCTTTATGTTCTCTCCAAAAACCCTTAAAAACTATGATCAAATGCAATAATCGCTTATGCGTTATCTGTTTGCCAGGTAAGCCGCAACACGCTTATTTGCGTTATCCTTGAGGTTGTTGTAGAAGAATATATAATCTTCACCGTGGCGGCCGTCAGGTCCGAAGAACTCAGCGGCAACCTTGGCAGCATCCTCTGGCATGGTATCGGCTTTGGCGTTGGTTATGACAACTCCACGGGCGATATTTATCTGCGCATCAGCTCCTATGTCGCCAAACCCTATCTCACCGGTTTCCTCGTTCAAGACCAGTGAACCCAGGTTTTCGCTTGCAGGCGCATATGTCTCGTCCCTTTTCCAGTTCAGCGGATTGATGCTGATGGCATTCGGAAACAACACGGCAGTCTCAGCATTTACCTCTGAATTTTTCGGGCCTTCTGTGTTATAACTGATGATGACACCCGTGTCGGTCTCACCTTCAGCGAACTTCAGATACGGATTGGCTGCAAGGTCTTCTTTTGTGATGGAGCAGCCTATAAGGTATGCTGCCACCATGCGCTCGTAATAATCGGGATGATCCTTGAAGTACTTTAAGAGCAGAGATTTTCCTATGAACGATCCCTGGCTGTGTCCTGCGAGGATAAAGGGACGCCCTTCATTGCAGTTCTCGAAGTAGTAGTCAAGGGCTGCGCTTATGTCACCGTATGGCATACCGGAAAATGCCTCATCGATATTACCGTCCCTTTTCCATACTACCCCCGCATAACGAAGACCGCACTGGCGGTAATATGGCATGAACACGTTGGTGGATTCCCCGAATACAGTTGCATGTCCCATGTACTCGGCCTCTGCTCCCTGCAGCATCTCCTCATTTTCAAGCGTAGCATAATCAGGAACACCCTCCTTCATGCTCCCCATGATATATTCCGTTGCATAGATATAGAAAGTGTCAACCTCCTTTGTGATCTCAGGAAACCTGCACCAGTTTTCTTTTTTAGAATAATCGATCGTACTCATTTTTTTCTCCTCTCGTAATAAATATTATATTTGTTAGTATTATAGATAATCATTTTTAAAGACTAAACCTGTCAGATACAATAATACTTAGTCAGGAAATAGGTTCTGTCCCAATCAAGGATCTTTCTTTCAGATTCCTTTTCAGGGTGAATGTCAAACTCATCGAACACCATTACTTCCCTGTTCTCAGTATCATAAAGCGGCCACTCTTTTGCCTTTCCGTCAGGAGAAATGTCTGCGGAAAGGGAAGGGTTGCCCGTCTTTGCAAACTGAACCCACATCTTGCGCATGGTCCTGCCGAAGGTCTCATCAAAGATCCTGCCCGTGACTAAGGTTTCCTCCGGATGATTGAATACTGTAGAAAGCTCTACTGCATGTCCGCTTTTCAAAAGCGTGAAAGAAGACTCGGGCGTGAAATAATATGTGTAAGACTTACCTCCTGCCTTTGTCTGATTCTCAGACATTCTGAACAGGGGCGCGATAAACACGATCTGGTCAAACAGACGGTTAGTGGCAGAATAATCCCTTGTAGCTCCCTTTACATCCCTGCAGAAGCCCTCCGCCAGTTCTTTCTCCTCCTCTGTCAGCTGCGCCAGCTTTTTCGCGCTGCGGTCATCGGAAAACATATCCCAAAGCTCTAATCCCAGGCCGTAAATAAAATACCCCATTTCATCCTTGGTGCATCCCTGAAGGAACACGATATCTTTAGCAGCGCCATTTGCATAAGCCTCGTAGGGGTCAAGAGGCAGATAATCACCATCTCTTTCCGCCCATACACGAAGTCCCAGCAAAGGACCTGCCGTGTTCACGAATTTTTCCGGGTCTACCTTTTGCAGGTCGGCAACGGTCTTGCAGCCCAGGGCTTCCATCACATCATTTGTGCAGGCAATTGCTTCCTCTGTGGATCTGGTAAATACCGGGGAACCGCTCTCTGCAATGACCTTCTGAAAATACTCGTGTGACCCTTTTATAAGCGGGAGCAGGGACACGCTTCCGCCCCCGGCAGACTGACCCATGATAGTCACATTGTCCGGATCACCGCCGAAAGCCTCTATGTTCTCATGAACCCACTTGAGTGCCATTATCTGATCCATGGGTCCCAGATTCTGCGCATCCGGATAATCCTTGCCGTCAGGTAAATGTGACAGATGGAAGAACCCGTAAACACCCAGTCTGTAATCGATGGAAACAACGATCACATCCGGATTTTCTTTTACGAAATTCGTACATTCCTCACGGGGTTCAGAAGCTCCCCCAACCTCAAAAGCGCCGCCGTGGATCCATACTATGACCGGTTTTTTCTGATCTGATCCGTCCTTTGCTTTCCATACGTTCAGATACAGACAATCCTCACCCTTCGGGTACATAGACGAGATCTGCCAGATGTCCTCCACCTGCCAGGCGCTCTTGCCGAAGTAGTAGGCCTCGTAAACACCGTCATCGGGGACAATGTCCACCGGCTCTTTCCAGCGCAGCTCCCCTACAGGCTGCTTACCCACAAAAGGAATGCCCTTGAAAGCGATCACTCCGTCCTTCTCCCTGCCCACGAAGGTTCCGTTTATACACTTTACAGCCAGGGACTTATCATAGTTTCCGTCGGTAATAGCTTTGTTCTCACCACAGAGGGAAGTCATTCTTTCTTTTGCCTTCTCCATGTCCAGAAACTCATTTTTTAATTCATCCATTGCTTTATTCTCCTTTCGTCTGCTTTCACCAAAATATACATCCTCCGG
>CACZTF010000135.1 GCA_902784025.1 uncultured Lachnospiraceae bacterium | reverse complement strand
TGGAACAGCTATTGTTTCACAATCCATAAGGTCTGCAAGTTCAAGCGTTGAAAGATACGCAGAACTAAGCTTTTCATATTCCCCAGTATAACCGCCTTTCCATCTTGGGACAACAGTATGAATGATATACTTCGCATCAAGGCCAAATCCAAGTGTAGGTACAGCAGTACCAACTCGAATACTTTTGTGACGAACTATTATTTTTTTGCAGGCTTTATTCAATGCTCGTCTACCAGCACGTTCATATATCGCTTTTGAAGTTCCGCTTCCCTCCATAAGAAGTGGATTTGCCGGGAGTACTATTGCATCAGTCCCCATAGTCGAAATATCGTTCCTGACAACTTCAAAATCCATTTTCTGTCTCCTTTATAACTGGAATGGTAACGAGTGAGCTGTTGCGAAGCTATTGATGCTGCCCCTCACTATATCAACCTTATCAGGTGCCTCTGCTTTTACTGTTTCCAATGTTTCAGAAGCAAATGATTTTGCCTTATCTGCCAGTATTCCTGCGCTCTTTGATCCTGCATCTACAGCTGTTCTATATGCCTCAGTCGTAACAGCATAACCGACCATTCCGCCTACGACACCAACAGCAAACCCTCCTACAGTTCCTACTCCGGGCACCACGGATCCAACAGCTGCAGTAGCAAGTCCACTACCCACTATGCTCCCTGTGACCCCAAGCGCATCACCGCCAAGGTCATATGCGAGCTCTCTGCCCCCAATATTGCCCTGAGCAAAATCAGTTACACTGTCGTACGAGGCAATTCCAAATGATATTACTGCGCCAGGGACGCCCGCGTTCCCCATAGATTGGATCAGCTGATGACTGGATTGTGACATCGTCTGAGCTACAGCAGTGCTTATAAATCCAGTACCATACCCCATGGCTCCGGCAAAACCGGTATCCTTTGCGACATCCTCAAAAGCCTCAAGCGGTGTCATCTCACCATTCTTTACAGCCCTTATATTATCGACAGTTGATACAGCCATGGTAATGGTGGCCGCGCCGATACCAGCTTCTATCCCCGCCTTATTAGAAAACTGTAGTGTTGTATAAGCTTTCGGATGCTGTCTGGCGAACATTGCCTCTTTTGTGGATGTATTGCTTTTTTCAAGCATAGCATCTACCTTATTGAGTCTTTCAAGTTTTGCCTCTATCTTTTGAGCAGCTTCAATGTTTCCATCTTCGGTGACATGTTCCAATTGACTCTGTAGATCGGCTCTTTTTGTTTCAATCAGCTTATCTTGCCTTATTTCTTTATAATGGTCTTTCGGTATTTCTATCTTATCTACGTGGTCTCCCTCAAAATACTTATCGTACTTTTTTGACATCAGTTTATCCAGGCATTCTGCCCCATTATCACCAACGAATTTCACCTGGATTCTTTCTATCGTTCCATCAGGATACTCTCGGATCTTATCTACGTATTGGTCATTTCTTGGAAATAAGTCAGGCCGATCATCCGCCTTGAAGGTTTTTACTCCGGTCCCTCTAATCTCTGCAACAATGTTTTCTTTTGCAGTGCTGACTACCTCCGCAGCGAAGCCTGACTGCTGCCTTAAATTCTGATATACATATTCAGGATTCACTTTCATTTCGCTGATTTCTTTTAAACCACGCGAGTGCTCCCCGTTTGGCAGGTCCATTCCTTCATACATCTGCTTTATTGTGGATTGGATCACAACAAAACTGGATTCCTTAATGTCACCTTCATCAACACCAAGCCATCTTGACAGTTGATACTTTGATTCGGGAGTCGGTTCAACATAGACGCCCTCTTTTACAGCAACCTTACTGTCAAAACCTTTATGAAATGACCCCAATTTTTCAGCAACATCAAGGTTTTCTATTTTGAATGCTGCCTTCTCAATGTTATCAAGCATCATGTTTTTCCCCTCCAGTAGATGTCAGAACATAGCAAATCTCTGTAATATCATCCGCACTTACCTTCTTCAGCTGAGCGCTGACAGCAGCCTTTAAATCATCTGCCGAATCGATTTGACCATATACTATATCGTCAATTCCGATCACATTCTGAATCATTCTCTGCAAATAAGGCATATCCGATTCCTTCCATACCAGGATCCCATTAAACATTGTATAGTCAGATATCAGTGACGATAGCTGTTTTCTATCCTTTCTTGTCAGATCAAGCAACTTCAGTGATGTCCGCAGTGTAGTCTCATCGATAACCTTCCCTTTAAGCCAAGGCTGCATAATCATTCTGATAATATTTGTCCTGGCTTCCTTAAGCGTCATAACATCGCGATAATCAGTCTTATTTACATAAGGAGTTTCATCTATATCGGCCTTATTAACAAGAGTGAGAACCGGAGTAACCCAATTGTTCTGATAGACTACTGCCACTCCTCCCGGAAGCTTTGCTATCTCATTTAGCTGATCTTCACTCAGGCCCATTGATTTTCCAACGGCTTCTCTGTCTCTGGCCTCAGGTGTTCTTAGGACTATCTTCGTGTTCGTATTCTTTATAGCAGCTATATCGACAGAAGATGGTGACTGATCCACAATTATGAAACCTTCTCCATAGGTTCTGATCTCAGCTATAGTCTGTGTAAGCATCTCAACGGACTTGCCAATTAACTCTGAATCGTGACCATCTGTTGCTTTAAGGAGATTATGAGCTTCCTCAAGAACGGTGATGTGTTTTAGACCACTATTGCTTACTGTT
>CACZTF010000134.1 GCA_902784025.1 uncultured Lachnospiraceae bacterium | reverse complement strand
ATAAATGATTGTCTTCGCAAACACCATTATATCAGAGACCTATGTGTCTTTTTTCTATCTGTTGCACTTAGATTGTAAATTCAAGAAAATAAAAAAAAGGTTGATGTTTCTATAAAATGTACCATAAGTATATGTAGCCGAGGAAAAGCTTTTTGATAGTGACGTATTAATACTAAAAAAACTTTTTAAATTTCCTTTAGTTTTTTTTGAAATAACCATAGATATATATCAGGCCTGTGTCTGACCTTTTAGCATTAGGAAAAAGACGTAACAGGAAGCTGAAATGCCTTAAGGAAAGAAACCGGGAGGAGCTTGAATAAGGCGTTTGCAGGGTTAGGGAACATTCATTTTTTTAAAAAGCGGACATGGTAATCTGTACATGCTGTTAGATGAAGGGTTTTAAAGGAGGTCAGTTATGAAAAGTAAAATTATTTTAACTATTACAGGTATCGCAGGGGCTCTGGCGATCGCACTTAGCGGGTGCAGCCTTTTTGGGACAGGTGAAGGTACGGTCAATGATCTTGATAAGGGGGAAAGTCAGGAGGCAATAACAGAAACATCCGTTGCTGAAAAGTCAAAAGAAACTGTTTCCGGGGAGGAAAAAAGTAAAAAGAAAGAAGAAGAAAAGGCGGCAAAGGATAAGTCTTCCGAAGTCAGTGAAAGTGCAGATGGGGATAAAAACCCGCCGGCGGCAGAATCTTCTGACGGCGCTGATACACATGCGCTTAGTTCATATTCAGAAGAACAGCATACCGGAGCAGACAGTATAGCTAAAGAAGCGCAGGCAATAGAAGAAGAATATAAACGTCAGGAAGAAGAATATAACAGACAGATAGAAGAAAATAAGAAAAAAATCGAACAGTACAATGCAGAAGTGGAAGCACACAATAAAAGGGTTAATAATTATTATTACAATCCAACTAATCATATTGAATTGATAAATGACGTAAATATAAATCCGGGTCATATTATTTATGATGCAAATGGTGACCTGTACGCCACATGCTTTATAACAAACGGAAAAGACGTTCCGGTTTATGATATCAACGTGGAATATATTGAACTGTATGATGCAAATGGAAATCTTATCGCCGGTGACGGTAATCTGCGTATAGGTAATGGCGGCGCTATAGGGGGACATTCGTACAATACATGGACCTTCGTCTTTTCCGGGGATAAGCTTAAACAAAGTTCTGCGGACCTGACGAATACCATTGGGTGTAAATTCGGGGTCGCATACAGGTTTTGATTTTTTATTAAAGGGAAAAAAACTAAAAAGGATATGCACTTATCATAAGGAGGGGCAAAAGTATGAAAAAAGGAAAAATCGAAAAGATATGCGGTGTTAAAATTTACAGAAAGTTTGAAAGCAAGGCTGTAGAGGAACGGGGGCGTATAAAACGTCCGGTGGTATTCCGTTCTAAAAAGGATTACAGCCGGAACAGGAACAGAAAAGAAACGGAGGTGATCATCCGGCAGGTTGCTGCAGGTTGACGACAGGTATAAAAAATTTTTTTCAACTGACAGTTGATAGACACATACAGGCTTCCGGAATACAATATGTTTAGCAGTAAAGAAATCAATATCTGCTCTAACAGCAAAAATCTCATTTAATAACATTGAGAGAGAATAACCGGTTAATGGTGCAGAATACAGAGCAGAGCGTAGGCACAGCACCGGGTTTGTAAAAGCAGACCGGCCGGTTATTAAAAATGCAGCAAAGCGTCAAACGTCAGAACAAAAAGCAGGTCATTTATCAACAGGTTTATTTAATAGATATGGATGGTCTGTTTTTTAAATGCTTTTTCATACATCCTAATCCAACAGCAAATGCATAAGGAGGTACGCATATGGGTTTTATTACAGAATTGGAAAAAACGGAAAATACTACATATACCGAGAATGGTGACCTGGCGTACCGCCATATATTAAAGGCCGGCGAAGTCAGGAATAATCTGGAGCTTTTTGGGCTTGGTGGTGCTATGCGCGGGCAGACCTTCAGTGTAAAGGATATGTTCGGGAAAGCTTTTCTTGAAAACGAGGAGCTTGCGGTGGAGAATATGTTCTATCTCCGTGACTGCAGGGGTGGCAAGGGTGAGCGCGATCTCTTCCGTGCCTGCCTTGATCACATTGCAAATGTGGCTCCGGAAAAGACAGGTGTGCTCCTGCCCTTCGTCCTTGAATACGGAAGAGGGGATGACCTTCTGGGACTGGTGTCAAAACTGTCCACAAGGCAGACAGCCTGCGAATACATTTGCAGCATGATAAAAGAAGACATGGACAGATTTGAAAAAGGCAAACCGGTATCTATCCTTGCCAAGTGGCTCCCTAAGCCAAATGCCACGGCAAAACATAAAAGACAGGCAGCTCGTATCATCGCAAAAGCCATGGGCATGAAAGAAAGCGAATACCGTCGCACCATTTCTCTGCTCCGCAGCAGGCTGAACCTGGTGGAAACGGCTCTTACCGAAAAGAAGCCCGTTGATTACCCGTCAGTGCCTTCCTTGGCTATGCTTAAGTACACCGGTCCTGCATCATCCTACTCCCCAAATGAACTAAATGCCTTTCCCAGGAATGACGCAAACGGTTTTGAAGCTTATGAGGCCGGGCTTGCAACGGGAAAGACAAAGGTAAACTCCGCCACATTAAACCCCGTACAGGTTTATAAAAGGGCATATAGCTCAAAGGAACTTTCCCAGGCCCAGTGGGAGGAAATTGAAAAAAGAATACCCCATACCGATAAACGCATCATCATAGTGCGTGACGGTTCAGGCAGTATGATGGGGGATCCTCTTGATATAGCCACATCCCTTACCATAATTGCAAGCGGAAGTCTTACGGGAGAATTTAAGGATAAGTTCATCACATTCTCCGACAGCCCCAGACTGGTGGATCTGTCAGGCTGTGGCAATCTGGCTGAAAAAAGGCGTAAGTGTGAGCGGGAGGCAGACTGTTCCAGTACTGATATAGAAGCCACCTATGACCTTATTCTCGAAAATTCTAAGCACTGCGCCCCTGAAGACTACATCACTAATGTTGTGGTCATATCTGATATGCAGTTCAATATAGGAACGACTTTGTGGGATTACAGAACCGGAAAGACGCAAAATCATGAATCCACATTTGCAGCTGCAAAAAAGAAATTTGCAGAGGCAGGTATACCGTTTCCTGTTATGACTTACTGGAATGTAGACGCCAGGAATTTAAGCTTCCCTACGGACACCATAGACGGGGTGCAGTTCGTATCCGGATATTCCGACGCAATATATACGGATATCTTAAAGAACGGCAGCGTGGACGCAGTGGCGTTTATGAAAAAGACTCTGAAGCGTTACGAAAAATGCGCCAAAGCCTGGAATGCGGCGTAGCAGGGTCATGTAGTCAGAAATAAATAATACGAAGGAAATTATGAAAAAAGAAATAATGATCATATGAAATCAACCATTAAAAACTTTTGGGAATATAATAAGGGGCTGCGTATATGGGCAGCAGTATGAGAAAGACTCTTCTGCACATTTTCCCGTGTCAGCAGCCCCTTGCACTTGAGTCCGATTCTTGGGAGTTTTCCGAGGTCGGTTTTTTTATATTTTTTCTTTCCATTTATTTCGTTTTTTTTGTGTTTTTCTTTTTTTCAAAGATTTTACGTTTATATTTGAAAGGTTAGTCATTTTCAAAATGATCAAAAATTTTAATTTATTCTCAAATGTGTATCTGTTTTTTGAATTCATGTTTACGTTCAATTTTTTCAAATGCCAACGTTGTATATTGTCAATGTAAGGGGCGGGGAAAACAAGTATCAAGAAGGAATGATCGTTATGGAAAGTCTGGAAAATATGGAAGAAGAATTTGATAAGCAGGTGCAAAACATGAATGACCGGTTTGAACGTAAAAAACAGGAAAACAGAGAAGCGTTTGAGTCCAGGTCCGGTGAAAATAATATTACATACGGAACCATTGCAACGAGAGATCATCAGTCGTTTCAGTCAACACGATCCGATTATACGTCTATTAACCAAATTATGCCCGTTCTTATTCCATCCATTATTGCTTTTATTATTATTCTTACCATTCTTCTCAGGATAAGAAATAAACGCAAACAGGAAAAGGCAAGGGAGGAATATAAGAAATACGACGAAGAAATGTATCGGGCACATAAGGATAACGCCGGTATTCCTGACAAAGATATCATCAAGGCCCGGACAGCCGATCAGTTTAAGGATGGTATATCCGAGCTGCTTAAAAACGGTGATATTTAATGCAGGTTCCTATCGCTAAGGAGGAAGTAGTATGAATTCAGTATTATTAAAGGAAAATGTGACATCTTTTATAAATAAGCTTGACACTGATACGGTTTTGATCCTGGCCGACTTATCCGTAAAATATCAGAGTTTAATGAAAGAAGGGGATCCCGATAAGTTTAAGGATGCTTATAAAACAATACTTGATAAAGTTAAGCAGCAGCAAGAGTTTACAGGGATAAAAATATTTTCTGCACTGGATGATAATTATATCTTTGCCGTAAATGCACTTTCCGGATTGTTTCAGCGCATTTATGAACAGCAAAAACAGGAAATGGCTCCGGAGAGGAAAAATATCAGTTTTAACAGCATTGTGGATGCGGATATATGGTTACACAATAATCCCAATGGTATTGGAACGCAAACAACAAGACCAAGACCTATACATACGGTTTAAAATCCCTTACAAGGGATGTTGCGCTGGAAAATATCGCTAAGCAAAGGGCTAAGGAGCAGTGGACACAAAAATATGTAAATGGAAAAACCACACATACCCGCCCTAATGGCAAGGCTTGGACAACTGCCTATCCGGCGTCCGTCAAGGTTCTTGGTGAAAACTTAAGCTTCGGACGCACAACCTGCAGGGATGTTATCCTGAACGGCTGGGCAGAGACGAACAAAAAGTATGACGAACAAGGACACAGACGCAATATGCTGCATACACAGGCAAAACGTGTGGGCATCGCCTGCTACGAGAAAGATGGTAAGACCTGCTGGGCAATGAGCCTGGGCTGGTAAATATATTTGAAAAGACGCCGGATGAAGAGACCGCTGATTCCGGCGTGTGTGCAGGGAAGGGCTTCCGGTCAGAGTATGACCGGGACGGGCCGGGAGCCTTTTTAATATAATTGCTTGATATTTTTTAAAACGACATAGTTATATGTACCCAACAAAAACTGTTCCTCGAAAGCTTTATAGGAGGTGTCAGAATTTTTCAACGATGTAAAGCTGCAAAGTGAAATGCTTCTTAAGGAAATCAAGGATCGCACCGGCAGAAGAGAGGGGCTGTTTTTGTAAATGGGAAGATCCTGAGATTTAAAGAGGAACTGACTTCATGTGTAAAAAGCCTGGTCATGATAGGAACGGTTGAGGAAGAACCGGGAAACGGGAATTCCGGTTTCTATTTCGATATGGCTAAGGAGATACTTGAATATTGTTATACAGACAGTGAAGCTGTTATGAATGAACTTAAATATTTTGCCGGGCAGCCTAAAAAGATATGATCGTTTTTTTGCGGACATAAAAACAGAAAGAAAAAAATTTAGGTATTTTTCCCAAAATAAGCTATAATATTTTCTAAACTGTTTAAGGGGTAAAAATAATGTTAGAAAATAAATGGATGCGGGCGGCAATACCTGCCTTATTGATACATTGTTCGATCGGTT
>CACZTF010000133.1 GCA_902784025.1 uncultured Lachnospiraceae bacterium | reverse complement strand
TGGCCGACAGACTGCTTGTGTTTGAAAACGGCGGAGTGCTTTACTATCCCTGCGGCTATTCAGAATATGAAGAACAGCTGAAAAAAGATGAGGAAGGGGCAGATGATCAAAATGATAAAACTGACAAAAAAGAAGAAAAAAGATCTTCTAAAAAGGATAATACATCCTTCAGGGATAAAAGCCGAAGGGAACGCCGGTTGAAAAAACTGGAAGAGCAGCTGGAAAAATGTGAAAAGGACACGCAAGCTTTTGAAAATGAGCTGGAAGACCCTACGATATCGGCTGATTATGTAAAGCTTTCAGAAATACAAGAGAAGATAAATACGCTCAAAGAGGAACAGGATATACTGATGCAAGAGTGGTTGGAGTTGAGCGAGCAAAACTAAAAAAGGAAGGTGATCGTAATGACAGAAAAAAGAAATATAAATCCGGGAGATGTTGTGGCACATTTTAAAAGGGAAACACTGAGTGAAGCGGAAAAGAGCACGAACAGGTATCTATATAAGATAATAGGTGTGGCACAACATTCCGAGACTAAAGAAGATATGATGATATATATGGCACTTTATGATGATTTCGGTCTTTATGCACGTCCGCTGGAGATGTTTCTGAGCGAAGTGGATAAAGAAAAATATCCTCATATAAGACAGGCTTACAGATTTGAAAAATTTGAAATTAATGAAAAGTAAAAAGTAAGAAACAGACAGGGTAAAAAGAACGATAATCTGTGTCTTGCAAATTTTATCTTAATTTTGTATACTGTTCAGAAGCTTTTATAAAATGTGTTAGCGGAGTTAACTGCATTTTTAATGATATTAAAGGAGTTATAGAAATGCCTCAAAACGCACAAACGATTATTTTGATGGCAGTATGGGTTGCTGCTATCGCTGTATTTATGTATTTTACCATGATACGTCCGAACAGAAAGAGACGTAAAGAAAATGAAGCGATGTTTGCTACTATGAAAGCAGGGGATTACGTACTTACTACCAGTGGTTTCTATGGTGAACTTGTTGATGTACAGGATGATATGGTCATAGTGGAGTTCGGCGGGAACAAGAATTGCAGGATAGCCATGAAAAAAGACTGCATCGAGCAGGTCGAAAAGGCACAGCAGGAATATAAGAAACCTTCAGATGTTCCGGTTGATAACAGATCATCAAAAGACAAAAACAATAAGAACGACAAAAGCGAGAAAAAGTGATAAAACTATACAAGCGTTAAGTGATATGGGGCGGAAGGGCAACCTTTCGCTTTTGTATTATTAAGGAAAATACAGGAGTTTTTTATGGATCATAAAATAGTACTTATACCCGGTGACGGAATAGGACCGGAGATAGTTGCAGAAGCAGTAAAGGTGCTTGATTCCGTTGGGGAAAAGTTTGGACATACATTTACATTTGAAAAAATACTCATGGGGGGATGTTCAATTGACGAATACGGTGAGCCTCTCACTGATGAGGCTCTTGGAAAAGCTAAAGCTGCTGATGCAGTGCTCTTGGGCGCTGTAGGCGGCAATGTGGGTAATTCCCGCTGGTATGATGTGGCGCCCCATTTGAGACCGGAAGCAGGTCTGCTTAAGATACGTAAGGAGCTGGGACTTTTTGCAAATGTAAGACCTGCTTACCTTTATAAGGAACTGGCAGGTGCTTGTCCCCTTAAAGAAGAGATCAGTGAAAATGGTATAGACATGGTGATCATGCGGGAACTTACCGGAGGTCTTTATTTCGGTGAGAGAAAGACTGAGGCGATCAACGGGCTACGCACTGCTACGGACACCCTCGTCTATAACGAGGATGAGATCAGGCGTATCGCTCTCAAGGCCTTTGACATAGCCGGCAAGAGAAGAAAAAAGGTCACCAGTGTTGATAAGGCAAATGTACTGGATTCATCCAGGCTGTGGCGTTCTGTGGTTAAAGAAGTGTCAGCGGATTATCCCGATATCGAGCTTGAGGATATGCTGGTGGATAATGCTGCTATGCAGCTTGTAAAAGATCCTGCACAGTTTGACGTGATCCTTACGGAGAATATGTTTGGTGACATTTTATCTGATGAGGCCAGTATGGTCACGGGGTCCATAGGTATGCTTTCCAGCGCTTCTTTGAGGGCGGATAAATTCGGGCTTTATGAACCCAGTCACGGTTCGGCACCTGATATCGCCGGAAAGAATATAGCCAATCCACTGGCCACGATTCTTTCGGCTGCACTTATGCTCAGATATTCTTTTGATCTTGATAAAGAGGCGGAGGCTATAGAAAATGCCGTGGAAAAGGCACTGAAAGACGGTTACAGGACCGGAGATATTTATGAAGAAGGGGATAAAAAAGTCTCCACTACAGAGATGGGTGATATCGTAGAAGGTAATATATAACTGATATTTTCACAGACAGTATTGATAATAAATAATTTTTTAATAATCTGCAGGGACGATCCATGAAGGACGGGTTACCGTAATGTATATGGGAGTCTCTGATAAAAAGGTGGTATATATGAGCAAAAATTTTCCTGATAAAAAAGGCTTAAAGAGTGACCAGATAACAGCAGGTGTAGAGCATGCCCCCCAGAGATCCCTGCTGAATGCTCTGGGACTCACACGAGAAGAGATGTCCCGTCCTATAATAGGCGTTGTCAGCTCTTATAATGAAGTGGTTCCGGGACACATGAATCTTGATAAGATAACCGAAGCTGTTAAGCTGGGGATAGCAGCGGCAGGCGGTACTCCTCTTATGTTCCCTGCTATCGCAGTGTGTGACGGGATCGCTATGGGTCATATAGGTATGAAGTATTCTCTGGTGACCCGTGATCTTATAGCGGATTCTACAGAGGCTATGGCCATTGCACATCAGTTTGACGGTCTGGTTATGATACCTAACTGTGATAAGAATGTGCCGGGGCTCCTTATGGCAGCGGCCCGTGTAAATGTGCCTACTGTGTTTGTCAGCGGTGGTCCCATGCTCGCAGGCCGTGTGAAAAAATGCAAGACCAGCCTTTCCTCTATGTTTGAGGCGGTCGGATCAAATGCTGCCGGCACCATGACGGAGGAGGATGTACTTGATTATGAGAATCATGCCTGTCCTACCTGCGGGTCATGCTCCGGAATGTATACTGCAAATTCCATGAACTGTCTTACAGAGGCTCTGGGTATGGGATTAAAAGGAAACGGTACTATACCGGCAGTTTATTCCGAGAGGATCAAGCTTGCAAAGCATGCAGGCATGGCAGTCATGGATCTGATAGAGAAAAATATCAGACCCCGCGATATTATGACTAAAGATGCTATCCTGAATGCCCTTACGGTAGACATGGCTCTTGGGTGCTCAACCAACAGTATGCTGCATTTGCCTGCTATTGCTCATGAGATAGGATTTGATTTCGATATCAAGTTTGCTAATGAGATAAGTGAAAAGACTCCCAATCTCTGTCATCTTGCTCCGGCGGGACATGCATATATGGAGGATCTCCAGGATGCAGGCGGCGTATATGCTGTTATGAAACAGCTTGCAGATCACGGACTCATTCATACGGATTGTATGACTGTTACAGGTGAGACCATAGGTGAAAATATCAAGGATTCCGTAAATAAAGATGAGGATATCATCAAGCCGTTCGATGATCCTTACAGTAAGACGGGAGGTCTTGCTGTTCTTTCCGGTAATCTTGCTCCTGACGGAAGTGTTGTAAAGCGTTCTGCAGTAGTAGATGAGATGATGGTGCATGAAGGACCTGCAAGGGTATTTGAGTGTGAAGAGGATGCCATAAGCGCGATCAGAGGCGGTAAGATCAACCCAGGAGACGTGGTGGTCATCCGATATGAAGGACCTAAAGGAGGACCGGGAATGCGGGAGATGTTGAATCCTACATCTGCCATAGCCGGAATGGGACTGGGATCTACAGTAGCTCTTATCACAGACGGAAGATTTTCCGGAGCCAGCAGAGGGGCATCCATTGGTCATGTATCTCCGGAGGCAGCCGTGGGAGGTCCCATTGCACTGGTGCATGAGGGCGACATAATTAAGATAGATATACCGAATTTCTCTATTCAGCTAGATGTGTCTGACGAAGAACTTGAGAAGAGAAGAGCAGAGTGGAAGCCCAAGGAACCTTCGGTGACTACCGGATATCTGGCAAGATATGCGGCTATGGTAACATCAGGTAACAGAGGGGCGGTGCTTGAAGTGGAAAAGCGCGATATTTGAATCTCAGATAATATATTTGCATAAAAACATTCTTGTTAAAGAAATATACAGCGGTTATAATATAAATAATTCGGTCTGGGGATTATGTAAAAAGAGGTGAATTTTATGAATATAAGCGGTGCGGAAATAATTGTAGAATGCCTGAAAGAACAAGGCGTAAAAACAGTTTTCGGTTATCCCGGCGGAACAGCTCTTAATTTATATGATGCACTTTACAAGCATCAGGATGAGATCGAGCATATACTTACATCACATGAACAGGGAGCAGCGCATGCGGCTGACGGTTATGCCCGGGCAACGGGAAAAACAGGAGTTTGTTTTGCTACTTCAGGTCCCGGAGCTACAAATCTGGTAACGGGTATAGCTACAGCATATATGGACTCTATTCCTTTGGTAGCTATAACATGCAATGTAAATGTAGCTATGCTTGGCAAAGATACTTTTCAGGAAATTGACATAGCAGGTGTGAGCATGCCTATAACAAAGCATAGTTTCATAGTTAAGGATGTTAAAGCTTTGGCTGACACTGTGAGGCGTGCATTTAAGATCGCTGCCCAGGGACGTCCGGGGCCTGTGCTTATCGATGTGGCAAAGGATGTAACGGCTAATACATGTTCATATACAGCTGTTGAGCCCGAACCGATACTTCCGGTAACCGAAACAATTTCGGAAAAGGATATCAGCAAAGTTACAGAGCTCATTAAAAAATCCAAAAAACCGTATATTTTTGCCGGGGGCGGAGTTATAGCTTCAGGTGCTGACAAAGAATTGATGGAATTTGCTAAAAAAGTCGATGCTCCTGTTACGGATTCTCTTATGGGAAAGGGAGCGTTTGATGAAACGAACAAGCTCTATACGGGCATGCTTGGCATGCATGGGACAAAAACATCAAATTTTGGTGTTTCAAAATGCGATCTTCTTATAGTT
>CACZTF010000132.1 GCA_902784025.1 uncultured Lachnospiraceae bacterium | reverse complement strand
GATCAATGATCTTTCAAAGCCGAGCCTGCTTGCTTATCTTTTAAAATATGATTCCACACAGGCAAGATTTGTGGAGCTTGGAAAGGAAAACGAAGTTACTGCGGATGACGAAGCTAATACCCTTACTGTCCGTGGTAAGACCATCAAGATACATGGAGAGAGAGATGCTGCAGATATACCCTGGGGAGAGGATGGGGTAGATGTAGTGCTTGAGTGTACAGGTTTCTACACATCTAAGGAAAAGTCCATGGCTCATATAAATGCAGGTGCCAAGAAGGTTGTTATCTCAGCACCTGCAGGTGATGACCTTAAGACTATTGTGTACAATGTAAACCACGAGACTCTCACCTCTGATGACGTAGTGATCTCTGCTGCTTCATGTACTACAAACTGTCTTGCGCCCATGGCCAAGGCACTTAATGAAATGGCGCCCATCGAGTCCGGGATCATGAAGACCATCCATGCTTACACAGGCGACCAGCAGCTTCTTGACAGCGCTCAGAGAAAGGGGAATTTCAGAAGATCGAGAGCTGCGGCTCTGAACATCATCCCTTCTTCTTCAGGTGCGGCAAAGGCTATCGGACTTGTTATACCTGAGTTGAATGGAAAGTTGAACGGTTCCGCACTTCGAGTGCCTACGCCTACCGGCTCCATAACCAATCTTTTCGCTATTGTTGAAGGTAAGATCACTGCAGAAGAGATAAATGCCGGTATGAAGGAAAGAGTAACGGAATCCTTCGGATATACAGAGGAGCAGATCGTATCCAGTGATATCATCGGAATGAGTTACGGCTCCCTCTTTGATGCTACCCTCACCATGTGTATACCTTCAGGGGACGGAAGAACACATGTAGAGGTTGCAGCATGGTATGATAATGAGAATTCTTATACAGCACAGATGGTAAGAACTATAAAGTATCTTGCTTCTCTTTGAGAAAAATTGCATTTGATCATGAGAAAAAAGAACAGTTGATATCATAAAATAAATATATTTTTGTTACAGGTCTGCCGCAATATCGCTTTAAAGTGTGATGTGGCAGCCTTTTGTGTTAGGAGGTTATCCATATGTTACGTAAGAAAACGGTAGATGATATAGATGTTTGCGGTCTGAGAGTGCTTTGCAGATGTGATTTTAATGTTCCTATGGAGGATGGAAAGATCACGGATGACAAGCGTTTGGTCGACTCGCTTCCTACTATCAAAAAACTCATCAATAACGGAGGAAAAGTTATTCTTTGTTCTCATTTCGGAAAGCCGAAAGGTGTGGATAAAAGTCTGTCACTGGAGCCTGTTGCAAAGAGGCTGGGAGAACTCCTTGATCAGGAAGTTATTTTTGCTGACGATGATTATGTAGCAAGTGATTTTACAAAGAACCGTATTTTTAAGATGAAAAACGGTGAAGTGATCCTTCTTCAGAATACCAGATTCAGGGAAGAGGAGAAAAAAAATGATGAAAAGTTCTCAAAAGAACTTGCGGATCTTTGTGAGGTGTATGTAAATGATGCCTTCGGTACAGCGCACCGTGCTCATTGTTCTACTTACGGTGTGACCAAGTATGTAGATGTGTGCGCGATCGGCTATCTCATGGAACGGGAGGTAAATTTCCTTTGCAACGTTATCAATGATCCCGACAGACCCTTTGTTTCCATTCTTGGCGGATCAAAGGTATCTTCCAAGATAGGTGTTATAGATAATCTGCTTGATAAGGTTGATACTCTTATCATAGGCGGTGGTATGACATTTACGTTTATAAAAGCTTTGGGCGGCAAGGTTGGAAAATCCCTTGTTGAGGATGATTATCTTGATTATGCTGAAAAAATGGTAGAAAAAGCAAAGAAATGCGGAACAAAGCTTTTACTGCCGGTTGATATACTTGCAGCAAAAGAGTTTGACAAAAATGCTGAAGCGGAAGTGGCAGATGCATACGAAATACCTGATGATCAGATGGGACTTGATATAGGACCTGAAACAGCAAAGCTTTATTGCGAGGCTCTTAACGGCGCAAAGACCATAGTATGGAACGGTCCCATGGGAGTATTCGAATTCCCTAAGTTTGCTGAGGGAACAAGGCTCGTTGCACAGAAAATGGCAGATTCCAAGGATGCTGTTACCATAATAGGCGGTGGTGATTCTGCAGCTGCAGTGAACCAGTTCGGACTAACCAAGGAGTATACTCATGTATCTACAGGCGGCGGTGCATCTCTAGTGATGATGGAAGGAAAACCGCTTCCGGCCATAGAAGCTGCCAATGATAAATAATGACATATAACAGGGACAACAGGCACCTTGCCCGAAAGGAGTGACCATGAGAAAAAGAGTTATTGCAGGCAACTGGAAAATGAATAAAACCCCGTCTGAGACAAGACAGTTTTTAGAGTCTGTCAAAGACAGGATATGCTCAGCGGAGTCCGATGTTTATGTTTTTCCTCCCTTGATCAGTATTCCTGAAGCTGTAAGTATCTTAAAAGAAACAGACGTAATAGTGGGAGCCCAGAATTTCTACTATGAGGAAAAGGGGGCATTTACCGGAGAGGTATCCGCTGATATGCTTATTGATTCAGGTGTAAAGGCTGTCATCATCGGTCACTCTGAAAGAAGGGATATCTTTGGAGAGGATGACCGTTTGATAAATCTGAAGCTTAAAAGAGCTGTTGAAAAAGGTCTTACGCCTGTTCTTTGCTGTGGAGAATCTCTTGAGATAAGGGAAAGCGGAAAAACAACAGAGTTTATCGAAGGACAGATCAGAAAGGCGTTTGAAGGGCTGTCAGCGGAAGATGCCGGTAAGTGCATAGTTGCTTATGAGCCGATCTGGGCGATAGGTACGGGAAAAACAGCGACGAGCGATCAGGCTGAAGAGATATGCGGTTCTGTTAGAAATACGATAAAGGAATTGTACGGTGAGACTGTTTCCGAAAACATGTCTGTTCTCTATGGAGGCAGCATGAATGCGGGAAATGCAGCAGAACTGGTTTCCTGCGAAAATATAGACGGAGGACTGATAGGAAGTGCCTCCCTGAAAGACGAGTTTGCCGATATAGTAAAAGTCTGATAGATGTATGTGCATTGCTTAAAAAGGAGAGAGGTATGATAAAAAGACCGGTATTACTTACAATACTGGACGGCTTCGGTATGGCACCTCCCGGACCCGGGAATGCTATAGAGGCCGCACATAAGCCGAATTTTGATATGTTACGCAAGGATTTTTCTTTTGTTTACGGTTATGCAAGCGGCGAGGCCGTGGGACTCCCTGAGGGTCAGATGGGAAATTCCGAAGTAGGACACTTGAATATCGGAGCAGGCCGGATAGTTTATCAGGATCTTACGAGAATATCAAATTCCATTAAAGACGGAAGCTTCTTTGAAAATGAGGCTTTGCTTGCAGCGGTCGATAACTGCAGAAAAAACGATTCTTCGTTCCATATATGCGGGCTTGTTTCTGACGGGGGTGTTCATAGCTATAATAAGCAGCTTTATGCCATTCTCAGACTTGCGAAACAACAGGGCCTTGAAAAGGTTTTTGTTCATGTGTTTGCAGACGGACGGGATACTGATCCAGAGTCCGCAGACCGTTACGTCAGTGAGTTGATCCGTGAGATGGAGGCTATAGGGGTTGGCCGTGTTGCAAGTATTATGGGACGGTACTATTCCATGGATCGTGATAACAGATGGGAACGAGTGGAAAAAGCTTATCGTGCTATGGTCTGCGGTGAGGGAGAGCGGGGGAAAGATCCCCTGGAGGTCATAAAAGCTTCCTATGAGGCAGGGGTGACGGATGAGTTTATACTGCCTACGGTCATTTTTGAAGGAGAAAGTCCTCTTGCCCTCGTTAAGGAAGGCGATTCTTTAGTGTTCAATAATTTCAGACCGGACAGAGCAAGAGAGCTTACAAGGGTTTTTTGTGTCGACGATTTTGACGGATTTGACCGCGGCGCCCGTGAAAAGATAACCTTTGTGTGCATGACTGATTATGATCCGCTTATTCCGAACAAATTAGTCGCATTTAAAAAAGAAGCTCTTACGAATACATTCGGAGAGGTATTGTCAAAGCACGGTCTTAAACAGCTCAGACTTGCGGAAACTGAAAAATATGCACATGTAACATTTTTCTTCAACGGAGGTGTGGAGGAGCCTAACGTAGGGGAGGACAGGATACTGGTGCCCTCGCCTAAGGTTGCTACATACGATCTTCAGCCGGAAATGAGTGCCGATACAGTTTGTGATAAGCTGGTAGATGCTCTGAAAAGCAGGAAATATGATGCTATCATCGTAAATTTTGCCAATCCGGATATGGTGGGGCATACAGGAGTCTTTGAGGCGGCAAAGTCAGCGATAGAAAAAATAGATATCTGCCTTGGAAGAATATACGAAGAAGTCAGAAAAAACGACGTGTCATGGTTTATATGTGCAGATCACGGGAACTCGGAGTGTATGATAAACGAAAAGAACGGTGAGCCCATGACTGCCCATACCACAAATCCCGTTCCGTTTGTATTGGTAAATTACGATAAAGAATTTACCCTTGCTGACAGAAAGGGAGGATTATGTGACATAGTACCTACTCTCATGGAGATAATGGGACTGGAACAGCCTGAGGAAATGACCGGAAAGTCGCTGTTGGTAAAGAATAGCTGAAGATAAAGAAAATATCCTGATATCGGAGGAACTATGGGAACCATCATAGTAACGATCATTATTCTGGGAGCAGTTTTTGCTGCATTTATGTGGACGCGAAGCGGTAACAGAAAGGTGGGCGGACGTTGTTCAAAACAAGAAGGCGGATGCGCCGGTTGTACAGATGCGTCCTGCCCTTTTTCCAAAGAAGTCGTTCGTGAGGATGATGATCTTAAAACATTCCGCAGAAAGTATGAAGCGGTTTTTTTCGATCTTGACGGAACCCTTCTTAATACTGCAGGAGATCTTACAAATGCGGTAAATCATGTTCTCGAAAAAAACGGACGTCCTCCCGTTACGGAATCACAGGTTATACCTGTGCTTGGAGATGGGGTGATCAATCTTTTACATACATTTCTTCCTGATGATATATCTGAAGAGCAGTTCAATAAAAGCTATGATGAATTCGGTGTTTTTTACAAAGACAATATCATGAACAAGACTTATGCTTATGAAGGCATGAGACCATTGCTTGAAAAGCTTAAGGCTGCGGATTATAATACTGCTGTGATAACCAACAAAAATGATGACATGGCTAAGATGCTTGTTAACGACTTTTTCCCCGGACTGGTGGATATCACACTGGGACGTACGGATGACGTTAAAAGAAAACCGGATCCGGCTATGATGGATATAGTGTTATCAGAACTGGAGCTGGAGCCTGAAAAGGTCATGTATGTCGGTGACAGTGAGGTGGATCTGGAGTTTGCAGCTTCTTCGGGTACAGGCTGCATTCTGGTAAGCTGGGGCTTCAGGGACAATGAAAGACTTAAGGTCTCGGGGCATGTGCCCGTAGTGGATGATCCCAGAGATATTATCAGTGCCGTATGGTGATCTTTTTTAAGGATCAGATATAGTATTAAAATGTGGTACGGCTGATAAAAGTATTATATTTTATCTTGTGTCCGGAACTGTAATGAAAAGATCCGGCAGATCGCAGATAGTGGCAGATTTTGGAGGATGGGTTATATGCCGGCCAGCAGAAAAAAAAGAGGCATGTCCCACGCACAGATAATGGCAGTGGGCTTTATAATAGTTATTATGTCCGGCGCTCTTCTTCTTATGCTTCCGGTTGCCAGTAAGAGCGGTCAGGTTACGCATTTTATGGATGCATTGTTTACTGCTGTCAGTGCAGGCTGTGTTACGGGTCTTGTGGTAGAGGATACGTTTACACATTGGACCATGTTCGGACAGATCGTTATACTGTGTATGATACAGGTGGGCGGTCTTGGAGTTATAACCATTTCAGCCTTGGTATACAGGATTTTCGGACAGCGTATAGGTCTGAACATGCGTAACATGATCCAGGAAAGTACATATGCCTTCCAGCTGGGGGGTATAGTTAAGTCACTTCAGCGTATATTCAAAAGGACATTTATCATAGAGGGGATAGGCGCTGCATTGCTGTCTATACGCTTTATACCTATGTTCGGAGTTGGGCGCGGGATCTGGTACGGAGTATTCCATTCGATCTCTGCTTTTTGTAATGCAGGTTTTGATCTTATGGGGCGTTTTGAACAATATTCTTCTTTGACCAGGGTCTATGATGATCCCCTTATTAATTTTACGATCATGGGTCTCATTCTCGTGGGAGGACTGGGGTTCGTGGTTTGGGATGATATAGTTAATAACAGGTTCAGGATAAAGCGTTATTCTCTTCATTCCAAGGTGGTACTGATAATGACTGTAGTACTTACTGCCATTGGTACCATTTTGTTCCTTATTTTTGAACGTGATAATCTCTTTGCCGGTATGTCGCCGGGACAAAGCTTCATGTCAGCTATGTTTGCAGCGGTCACGCCCAGGACAGCAGGCTTTAACACTACAGACCTGGGAGGTATGACACAAGCCGGGAAACTGCTTACCTGTCTGCTTATGTTTATCGGCGGGAATTCAGGTTCTACGGCAGGCGGCATAAAAACCACCACGGTGATCGTAATGGGGGCATATATATTGTCAAACCTGACAAGATCCCCCGGTGTTCACATATTAAAACGCCGTATTGGAGATGAGAATATAAAGATGGCTTCCATGGTGTTTGGTCTGAACATCACACTCATCATATCGGCTCTGCTTATCATTTCCGCTTGTCAGGCGCTTCCCATGGATGATCTGCTGCTTGAGGTTTTTTCCGCTATGGGTACGGTAGGTCTGTCAGCCGGATTGACGAGGGCGTTGCTTCCGGTGTCAAGGATAGTTTTGATGCTGCTGATGTTTGCAGGGCGAGTGGGAACTGTTACATTTGCGGTTTCCTTCAGAGGAAACAGGCGCCAGGCCTATATTAATTATCCGGAAGAAAAGATAAACGTTGGATGATACCGGTATTCGGGTGATACAGATACGCGGAGGATGAGTTATGAAATCTATACTTCTAATTGGGATGCGCAAGTTTGGGCAGCATCTGTGCAGAAAGCTTTTGGAACTGGATAATGAGATAATGATCATAGACCAGTATGAGGAACAGATAAGGGATTTCTTTACGGAAGTTACAAGTGCCCGGATAGGTGATTGTACGAATCCTGATGTGCTTCAGGCACTTGGGCTGAACAATTTTGATATGGTGATAGTTGCCATAAAAGAAAATTTTCAAAATTCTTTAGAGGTTACAAATCTGGTCAAGGAATACGGTGCTAATTATGTGATCAGTCTTTCAAGCCGTGATATCCAGACTAAGTTCCTGCTCAAGAACGGTGCCGATGAAGTGGTGTATCCCGAAAGGGATGTCGCGTTCAACCTTGCAGCCCGTTGTTCTGCGAATCATGTTTTTGATTACATAGAACTTGATGATGATTATTCCATATATGAGGTTCCCATATTAAACAGCTGGATAGGAAAAAGCATAAGGGAACTGGATATACATGCGAATTATGATATAAATATCATCGGCGTTAATTCATTAAATGAAGAAATGAACATCATGCCTCCGGCTGACTACAAGTTCCGTAAAGGAGATCATATGAAGATACTCTCAGACAGAAATGCATCCGACAGATTGTTTAAAATGCTTGATAAAGGCATTTAAAAAAATACTTGTCAAATGTTTAAAGGTCTGTTATAATCTCATTTACGTGTTTTGCGCGGATCGATCATAAGTAAAGAAGGAGGTGCGTTAGAAGTGGCAAAGTGTGAGGTTTGTGATAAGAGTGTTCATTTCGGTATTGCCGTAAGTCATTCTCACAGAAGATCAAATAAGGTCTGGAAGCCGAATATTAAGTCTGTTCGTGTTAAGCAGAATGGTCAGACAAAGAAAATGTATGTATGTACTTCCTGCCTTCGCTCCGGAAAAGTGGAAAGAGCGTAAAATATATAATAAAAAAACTGCCGCAAGGCAGTTTTTTTGTTGTATGATCAAAACAAACCTAATCTGACCACATCAG
>CACZTF010000131.1 GCA_902784025.1 uncultured Lachnospiraceae bacterium | reverse complement strand
TACGGGATATATAAAAAGATGGTGTGATTTTACAAGAGTACATAAGGATCTTACTATCGAGATAAGAACAAAATGTGCAAGGACGGATCTGTGGAGTGATATTGAATGGAACGAACGTGTGATATTTGCCTACACCCTGTCTCCGGATAATATCATAAAAAGATACGAAAGAAATACGCCTGACCTGGCGCGTCGTATAAGTGCGATCGTTTCCGGAATGGAATCTTATGGAAGTGATACGGATGGCAGTTTCACCAAATATCCCTTCAGGCTGTGTTTTGATCCTATGATTTTTGTAAAGGGCTGGCGGGATATGTACCAGGAAATGTGGGACTATATCAGGAGCCGGATAGACCTTGGGCATATCAGGGACTACAGTATAGGCAGTTTCAGGATATCAGACAGCTATCTTAAAAATATGCGTTTAAGATATCAGAAATCTGCACTTGTCCAGTACCCGTATGATGTGGTGAATGGTTACTACCAGTACCCGGAAAAGATAGCGGATGAAATGGAATCTTTTATGTACGGGCTTATCATGGAGAGTGATCCCGGGGCAAAGGTGTTCAGATGGAAATGAATAGAAAAAAAACAGTGTTCATAACCGGTGCATCGTCAGGAATAGGACTTGCCATCGCAAGGACGCTTGCTGATAACGGGTATGAAGTATATGGTATCGGCAGAAATTTTGATGATGACACGAAGACGATATCTGACAGTTTTCACTGTGTTACATGTGATATAACAGATGATGACTCACTGAAAAAGTGCGTAGACGGTATCCGTAAGGAACACCATATAGATGTGCTTATAAATAATGCAGGATGCGCATATTACGGGCTTCACGAGGAACTGAACGCTTCTAAGATAAAGGAAATAGTGAGAACTGACCTGGAAGCACCCCTTATACTGACACAGATGTTATTAAGGGATATGAAAGCTAATGGCGGAAGCATAATTAACATTTCTTCCGTTACTGCCATTTCAAATGCGAATCCTCATGGTGCCGCTTATGGAGCAGCCAAAGCAGGACTTTACAGTTTTTCGAAAAGTATATTTGAAGAAGCCAGAAAACACGGCGTAAGGGTGACTGCCATTCTTCCGGATATGACAGATACCCGTTTATACAGAAATGCGGATTTTGAAGCTGCTGGTGAAACCGGTGCATCCATTTCATCGCAGGATGTTGCGGATGCTGTACTCTTTGTCCTTTCAAGGCCCGAGGGTGTTGTTGTAGAGGAACTGGTCATAAGGCCGCAGCTTCACAGGATAAAAAGGAAGAAAAAATGACCTATATTGAATGTAACGATCTCACTCTGGGATACGATGACGGTATAGTTGCGGAGCATATTGATTTTACTGTTGAGAAGGGTGACTATCTCTGTATCGTCGGAGAAAACGGTGCGGGGAAGAGCACTCTTATGAAGACCATGCTGAGTCTTATAAAGCCTGCAGGGGGAGAATTAAAATTCAGTGATGAACTTAAGAGGAATGAAGTGGGGTATCTGCCGCAGCAGACTATTGTGCAGAGGGACTTTCCTGCTAATGTCAGGGAGATAGTGATGTCCGGAAACCTTTCAAGGATGGGACTTAAACCATTTTACGGAAAGAAGGAAAAGAAGCGGGCTGACGAAGCAATGAAAAAGCTGGACATAACAGGCCTGGCAAAAAAGAGCTACAGAAATCTTTCGGGAGGACAGCAGCAGAGAGTGCTTTTGGCAAGGGCTTTCTGCGCAGCAGATAAGCTGCTTATACTTGATGAACCCGTAAGCGGCCTGGATCCCAAGGCAGCAAAAGAATTTTATGAATCGGTGAGAAAGCTTCACGATGAAGGGGTTACCATAATCATGGTATCCCATGATATGCATGCAGCTTTGAGTGATTCGGATCATATACTTCAGATCGGTGAACACAAACAGCTTTATTTTGGCAAGACAGAAGATTATGTGAGGAGCAAGGCGTATTATAAACTGGGACTTAATTCACATCCCAGAGACAGCAGGAAACATTATAT
>CACZTF010000130.1 GCA_902784025.1 uncultured Lachnospiraceae bacterium | reverse complement strand
ATCGATATCGACCCTGATGATCCCGGCATCCTTTGCAAAAAGCTCGGGCTTTCCTCCGGTCTGACGGGTGCACAAGGAAGCCCCCAGACTTACTATAAGATCTGCTTTATCGCATGAAATAATATTAGCATATCTGTGTCCGTAAGCATATCCTAAAGTACCAAAATAATTCCTGTGATCCTTTGCAAATATGTCGCTGCCCAAAAGAGTGGATATAGCCGCCGCATCTGTTTTTTCAACCAGCTCCACTATATTTTTTCTGGATGATCCCGTTTTTCCGATACCATTCCCGACAACAATAAGAGGCCTTTCCGACTTCTCAAGCCGCTCCAGGATATATTCCGCATCAGAATCCTTAGGTCTGATCGTTTCTGACAGCCCCCCCTCTTTTAATACATCGTCTGTTTCTTCCCTCTGGATATTCATAGGTATGTCCAGAACAACAGGTCCTTTTCTGCCGGACATAGCTATATCCCATGCTTCATTGAGCACATCCGGGATCATCTCTGCTCTGTCAACGAAAAAAACCTTTTTCGCAACAGGCTCTGTTATATCAGTTGTGGGCGTTTGCTGAAACGCATGCTGTCTGATATTTTCAGTATCCCGGTAATCATACGTATTAACCTGACCGGTAATAAAGATAACCGGTGCTGAATCATAATATGCATCAGCTATGCCTGAAACGAGATTGATCGCTCCGGGACCGCTGGTGGCATACGCAAGGGCGCCTTCCCCGGTCAACTTTGCGTAACCGCAGGCAGCAAATGCCGCCGCCTGTTCATTATAGCAGCTGTGATTTTCAATGATATCACTTTTGCCAAGAGAATCAATGAAATGCATTATCATCGTTCCCTGGTACCCAAAAGCATGACGAATACCCTTTTTTTCAAAAAATCTTACTATGTAATCCGACGCTTTCATTCTTCACTCCCAACTGTACTCAACTGTTTCAAAATAGTATCATCCCTGTCCCCGATCATTTTCAGCTCATCAAGATACTCCGTCTCGCCAAATACCGTAAGCATTTTCAGGTAGATATCGTGAATATCATCATGCAGTCTGAATGCCATTCCCTGCTCATAGTACTTGGCAACAAATTCTGAATATAAAGCCATCTCGTCCCGTATCCACAACCACTCCCCTGCGTCCATTAATTTTTTCAGCTTATCAATATGTTCATGGTAATGATCATATGCTTCCCAGAGATCACCTGCACGTTTGGCAATTTCCCAGGCCCTGTCATTTTCCGAATACAGATCCTTTTCATAATTGAGTATTTCTATATTTTCCTGACGTTTAGCAAAGAAATCCTCACCGTATCCCTCCTTTTTCAAAATACCGATCATTTCATCATAAGGGATTATGGTACTTACTATGTTATTAGCACCTTCGATGGTCATATTTCCTTTTCTTCCCATGAGGATTATCTCAAAGGTTCTCTTTTTCCAGTCATGGCCGGCATATCTTTCGTAGTATCCGCTTTCCTCCTTCGGTATCCGGTATAGCATGCCGTCGCTTTCCACAGACTGTAAAGAATTAAACGGATCATTTTCTAACCGGACAAGCTCACCGTCAGCATTTTCAACAGCAAAGTATTTATCCCCTTTACCGGCTGAATAGTCATTACAGAGTTTTATAAACAGATCTTCGGTAAACCTGTCTTTTTTACGCCTGCCTTCAAAAATCATCCTTTCATTATCTGCCGTCTTTCCTGTCAGATCTGTAAACACCGGGGATGTGTCATATAGAAGATTTTCCGTCTTTTCAGCCTTTGAAATATCCTTTTTTTTGTCTATGCAGCGCAAAAAGGTTATCGTCACGAAAATTCCGGGATATTTATAAGCCAGACCGTCATTCATACGGACCATGGAAGTCGAAGGATCTATATAGCGGAAACGAAAAAACGGAAACAATGGATTATTATGCATTCCCTCCAGCTTACGATCATTTCTGACCCTTACCGCTTCAATAACGGCACCGGCATTTTCCGGCCTTATCATGATCTCTGTATCCAGAAATCCCTTTTGGTACATACCGCCCTGAAGTGTACGCAGTGCACTCCGCCCTGATACAAACCATTCTATACCTTCATTATCTAATATATCCGTTATTTCAAGAAAAAGTTTTCTTACATGTTTCTGATAAAGATTCATATGATAAAACCCTTATTACCTTTCCTGTCGTTTCTTTATATTTATCTGTTATTTTTTCTTTTCCCTGTTTTAGTATCCTGACCGGAATGACCGTATCACACAATTAATATCCTTTTATGAAACCAGACTTACCTCATCTGACTCATTTAAGGTTAAAATGTTAAAAAGGCATTCATATTCAGTTTCTGATCCGTATTTTATACTGATATTCCGGTCTCTCAGATCAGGATCTATCTTTTCAAGTTCCTCAAAGTGACCGCTGTCTGAAAGAATACGATCCTTCAGATCCTTAAAGGCCACGCTGTCCGGTGACAGTTCATTAATGACCTCAGTGTACAGCTTGTAAGCACCTGAAACATCACCTTCATTAAGCAGCACATCAGCCTTATATTTTTTTATTTCGGAAATGTAAGCTCCGAGTTTTTTTTCTTTTGCGCTCATTATCAGCTGATCGATCTCATCAACTGATATGTCATTAAATAAAACCCTGATATGCGTTTTATTCACAAACGGAACCTCTCCGCATAACAGCAATGTCTGAAACAAACAATCTTCCAGCGTTTTCCTGTATCCGGCTTCAGATTCCAATACAGGGTCACCAACATGACATGATAATTCTCTGTAATACGGATACGCAGTTTCTTTATCTGGCAAAGCCTCGATCCTTGCTTCCATTATCTTCAGATCAGCCAAAAGGCTGCCGTCGACATTTTTTATCTTTTTCTCGATCTTACCTGCTTTTGTGCTTTCTCCTGCCCTGTATGCTTTCGATAGGGAAGCCAGTAATTTATCATAATAATCTTTTAAGATATCACCTATTTCCAATAATATTATACCATTGGCAGTATGCTCCCTCGCATCCATATATATTTTTACGGCTTTATCCTTGTCAGACGGGTATAACAGATCACCTTTAAGCTTCATAAAGTCCCCGTCTTCGGGAAATGTCTTTAACCCCCGTCTCACCAGTTTTTTAACATTTTCATCCTGCTTACCCAAACCGATCGCAGACCGCACATACAATTTCAGCATTTCGCTGTTATAGGGGTATTTTTTCAATATATCTGAAGCAACTGACATGGTTTCTTTGTACTCTTTAAGATAAAAATGATTTTTTGCCAGCCGCATTTTTAATACGACATTTTTCAGATCCGTCAGTTTCTTCGGAAGAGATCCTTTTTCAGACTCATAGATCTCCAAAGTCCTGAATGTCTTGCTTGCTCTTCCGCAATCCATCTGTACTTTCATGGCGATGGTAAAGATATCAAGGGGAATATCTACCAGGAAAGGCTTCTGATACCTGTATAAGTGGGTATAGGTGTCCCTTCCCGAAAACTGGGCACTATTCTGCAGTGTGTAATATTTCAGAAAAAGCTGGTTCAGTTTGTCATATTTTCTTTCTTTGTACAGGGCTTTAATATCGATACCGGAGTTGTTTATGCTTCTTTGCAGTTCTTCCCTGACTCTTACTCCGCGGAATCTTATACTGCAGTCGGCAACATAGTGTTTTGTGCCTGCAGTCAATATTTTGTTTGCCTTGTTTTTTCTGTTGATCTCCTCTATGCGCGCTTTATCGATCACACACATATATGATCTTTTTATCATATTCTCATCGTGTAATGCATTATGAACGGCATCGTGGGACATCTGTTGTGTGATATTAGGCACCTGCTCCCATTCATCACTGTAATGGTAAGTCAGATACTCGTTAAAATTGACCGGTATCGGCATTGCTATACCTTCCATGTCTGCATATTCTACCTCTTCAAACATGGTTTTTTCAAAAATCAGAGGTGCTCCGCCCCATCTCATAAAATATAAGCTGCAATCTTCGTCTTTGTAGCACAAAAGCTGCTCCTCTATTTTTTCCAGAGCAGCAGTTTTTCCATGCTTTTTAGCGTATTTCATGTAGTATTTATAATTCTTTAAAGACAGATCGGTCCTGTGTATATACGGAGCATTCTCATTGATCAGATCCGAGTAGATCAATAAAAGCTCAAAGTGGCGTTCCAAAACAGCTTTATCACTGGGAACGGGATCCAGCTGAAACACATCCAGGATAGACCCTGCCACATCATTTGATACGAGCTGGGATCTGTGTATGGCCGTTGCCGTAGTATCCAGATATCTTCCGAAAACATTGGTATACTCACGGTCCAGTTCCTGACAGGCCATAGTGCGCCCCTCAGGGAACCCACCGTTTTTTTCTACCTCGCAAAGCTTATTAAATTCGTCCCTTGTCATATAGAGGTCCACATCATCATCCCAGGGCAAAAAACCTCTGTGACGAATGGCTCCTATAATGGTACCGCCCGCCGCATAATAAGTCAGATTATTATCTCTGCATATCTTATCAAATTCTATAAGAAGCTTATGCAGCTGTTTTTGACCCTCTGTCATTCCCATATCTTTACCCCGAAAACTACTTTGTGAATCACTCTTTATCCGGCTTCACTAAACTGTCATATAACATATCGCCGTGTCCCTTAACATCGAAGAAAAAGTTTCTGTACTTTTCTCTGTAGTCAGTCAATACTTCAAAATCATTATCAATAACCTTCTTTAATGAGGAAACCGCCTCATCAACAGATAATGCAAGCTCTCCCATACCGTCTTCAACAGGTACTTCCAGTTCTCTGTAATGATTCATCCCGCAACGGAACTCATCATAGTCGGTAACATAATATATGACCGGTTTGTTTTGATAAACAAAGTCGTAGAGAAGCGAGGAAAAATCCGTTATTATGGCGTCATATACTGAAAAGTCAACAATACCGTTTACTTCGGATATAACTCCTTTATCCGTTACTATCATATTGGTACCATAAGTTTTTTCAAATTCCGGATGCAGCTTGTAATCCAGACGGATATTGTTTTGCCGCAACAATCCCAAAAGCTTTTCGCTTTGCAGGAATTCTTTAATGCCTTCAAAATACCTTGACCTGGTCAGTTTTTCAGCACAAGGCTCGCGGTCACCCCCCTCCGACGGAGTTATTATAAGATAACTTCTCCATGACGGTGCAAAGATCACACGTTTTCCGGCGCTCTCCCTGTCCCCGCTTTTCTCTGTGCTTTCGCTGTTTTTTTCTGTCAGCATACCATCGTAACGGTCCAGGCGTGACATCCCGCAAGGTATTATGTCTTTTTCAAGATAATCATATCTTTCCGTAAGCGTGTTTTTTTCGTAACTGCTTGATACTACTATTTTATCTATCATTGTTTTATATTTTGAATAGTACCAGGGCAGACGGGCATGAAGAACTCCATGCTGCAGGTAAACTATCTCAGCATTAAACATGCCCCTGAATCTCTTTCTGCTGTCCGCATCAATGGGCCAGTATACATCCTCTTCTATAAACGAGGTAAGTATTTTTTCAGCATTAAAGAACAATTCAATATGCTTTGAACTGCCTCTTTTAACCACTGATGCCGGCGAGACTGCCACAACAGGCTGGGAAACAGGATCTTTAGCATCTGACACCACATAAAAACGTTGGATCCCGTCTTCTTTCCCGATATCATTAAGGAACTGATAATACGCATTATCACAGGCCACTCCCGGAAGATCAGAATACAGCCATATCCTTTCCCTTACATCTCCTGAATCAGCCGTCATTTTGATCATCTTTTCCTGTTTGTCTTTTATTTCTTTTGTCAGCTGGGCTCTTTTCTTGATCAGGGAATTACCTTTCATCCTGTAGAAAACAAGATTATTGCTGCCCTGCTTCACAAGTATATCGTCTGCCAGGTACTCTGATGTATCACTGCTGAATTCAACAGTGGGCATATTATAAAAAGAAACCGGAAGGGGTATCCCGTTCAGTGTCAACAGAAAATCAACACTTTTTTTCTCTTCCATAAGATCAAATCTATACTCAAATCCCCAAAATACGTTGTTTTTTTCTTTAGTTTTATAATACCCCGCAGCACAATCGATCAATTCAATGTTTTCCGGCTCCGGGTATCCGTCAACCTGCAGTACCGGTTTATCTGACAAACTGAATAAAGGCGACTTTAAATGTGCCCTGATGTATATTCCGGGATTCTCAACTCTTATCTTGCAGAGAATGATCTCCACTTTATTACGGTTATATAATCTGTCCCTGCCTTCAAAAATATAGACTCCGGAGGTATCAGGGTAACCGGTCAGTTTCTTTTCATCTTTTTGGCGGATCCAGTACAGCTTTTCATATGCATCAAGCAGCGGATAATCCATTATCAACTTACTGTCCACATTCCTTAAAAGTGTTTTCACCCTGTTTTTTGCTTTATCAAGATCTTCGGGAGAATAATGATAAGGCCATAATTTTCCGTCTTTAAATTTCCAGGAACAATCATGGAAAAACTGAGCCTGAAAATATGCGGGTATTTCTTCACCCTTATCCAGATAATAAGCAAACAGCTTTTCAAAAAAATCAACTGTGGTCTCAAATGACGTTATGGGACTGTAGTACATTGAAACAGAGCTGTCATTTTTAACATCATAATAATAGTTTGCATTTGCAACGTACCCCAGTTTCATTGTGCCTTTTAAGAGTTCTGCACAGAATTTCTGATCCTCCTGAAATACCATTCCCTCGTCAAACCGTGCCGAAAAACCATTTTTAATGATGATACTGATCCTTAACTGGAGCGCGAAAGGATATTTTCCCAGATCATAAACTCCTGTTTTCTTCAGATATTTATTACGCATCTGATCAACAAGATTTCCGTTCACCTTCTTTATCTCATGAAAAGAGACCACATCAACGTCGTCATAACGTTTATCAAAAAAAGACACCGCCTTTTCGATCGCATTTTTACCCAGATAATCATCTGCATCCAAAAACATGACATATCTGCCGGTCGCCGCTTCTATACCACGGTTTCTTGCCGCCGACACGCCCGAATGCTCTTGCTCGATATAAACAAAATTCGAATATTCGCTGGTGTATCCGGCACAGATATCCGATGAACTGTCTTCTGAACCGTCATTTACCAGTATTATCTCAATCTGTGAAAACTTAAACACCTGAGCCGTAAGAGAGGCCAAACATCTGTTAAGTGTATCTTCTGCGTTGTAAAAAGGTATGATGACCGAAACTACATATTTGCTCTCGTACATTTTTTAACTCCTGAATTTGCATGCAAACCATGCTCTTATACTTGAAAAAATTGTTTTGAACCCAAGTTTTCCCGACCGGTAAGCCTCCACCGTATATTCTGCCGGATTAATGGAATCTATGACCTCTCGAGGAGAAATAGTATTATCTGTTACTACAGGAACCTCCACCGTTTCCTTTTCCACAATAGTCTTTTCCCGCACGGTTTCTTTTATGATCTGATCCTTAACAACGATCCTGTTCTTTAAACAATCTGAAAAATCTTCGTAATCAAGGATATCCATACAACGTAAGGTTTCTTCATTTATCCCGGTCATAAAACACAGAACCGGTTTCTCATCCTTTTTTTCGGATATGCTGAAAGCGTCTTTTACACACTCATACTCTTCTTCCGAAGCTTTTCCGTCTGCCACGCTCTTACAAACAGGCATAAAATATTTTTTGTACAGCTTAAACATGGAAGATATGGATACATTTTCTTCTCTGTAAATATCATTTAAGGAAGCAAGGGTATTCACATAAGTGTCTTCAGCTTTATCATTCCTTATCAATACTTCCTGAAAATAAGGATTTTTTAATAACCCCGGATATTCCAGCCCCATATGTGCTATCTCTGTATCGATAACCTGCCGGTACTCATCCTTGCCGTACACGGCAGATCCTTCTTCCACAGAAAAAGACGCCCCCGCCTTTTCTTCTGCAGATAACAAAAAAGAAGCCTGTTCACTAAGGGATGACATTCCTGTCAACAACGGATATTCCATTCCTTTAATACTATTTACAGGCATTAAATGATAATAGATAGAGAATATGTCCGCATCATTTTCAGCAGTTTCACTACCTGTTACGTAAAAACAAACCGATCCGGAAAAATCCGGTTCAGGAGAAGTGACAAGCTTTTCAAGAGCAGTGTCAGAAAGAACGTCTGTATTTTTTACGATGTATATATAATCACAAACACTTTCATTGATGGTTTCAATTACATTATCATCCGGTTTTATAAAAGTGATCTTTTCAACATCATAAGTTTGATTTTTGAGAGATCTTTCACACCTTTCATTAAATAAAGGATCCATCTCAACAACTATGACTTCAACTTTAAAGTCAGCATTTTTTATGATTTTTTCCACATTGACTCTCCTTCACTGTCATCCTGCATCAAACAACATATTACTGACATCAATTAAGTGCACATTTTCACTCATATCATATTATTTATTATAATCCATGCTAAAGAAAATATCAAACTATCTATTTTTTAACTCTGTATTAAGTCTGTTTAAAAAATTGTTTAAGATGATCAGAACAGATAAAAATCTTCATTTATCAGTTTCTTTGAAAACTGAATGTGTGTTATTGTAAAAATACGTAAAAACTTCGGCTGTTTCCGATTCTTCTAACTCCCCTGACCGTATTTCGATCCTGTCATTATTATTGTTTACCGTATATCTTTCTCCCAGCTTCCTTCCGACAGCTTCTGCTTTTTTCAGGATGTCTTCGCCGGAATCCTTATCACCGGCCTTTATTGATAAACCTATGATATATTTATCGAACCATTGTACTGCTTTTATCAGATATCTGATACTGTTATCCAAATGAAAATAAAGGGTTTCTGAATACAGATTAAATTCCCATTTCAGTTCGTGAGGAATAACGATATCCGTGTTCTTTAAAAATCTTAACCATCTTTCTTCGTTAAGTTTTTTTGCTATAACATTCCCGGGGCAACCTGCTTCTGCCACACCCTCGCCCGTGATCCCGGATATTTCTCCGGCTTCGTGATAGTTTTCCAGCCAGGCAGGAAAAACGCACTGGAGGAATTCATTTTTCCATATTTTTTCTTTCCCCATAAAATGGATTATCTTAGAGTCCTTTTTGTAATATTTCGGAAAAACATTATATACGGTTTTATCTAAAGAACTTATCCTGATATCATTTTTGTATGCAGCCCATGCAAAGCACAGACCGTCTATTCCTGATTCATAATAAGGAGCAAATGTGTTAATGAATGTATAGCAATCCTTGATGCATTTATTATGGTCTATGTTATCCGTAACAAGTATCAGTCCTTCATTGGGAGACGGGAAATCTTCCGGTATCCCGGAAAAAAATTCCGGATGATCTTTCGGATCTATGAGCCTTTCGGAATTCAATACAACCTTTTCAAAAAAACTCCTTCCGTTCCTGAAAACCATTCCTTCATTTTCAAAAATTTCGGACATATCACCCATTACAAGCATATCAATGTCCAAAAGAAGAACCTTTCTGTAGTCATCCAGCAATTCAAATATCTTATATTTTACATATGACAAATGGCTGAAATTTTCTAAAAAGGGTACCACAAATCCTTTTGACTCCAGATCATGTTCCTTTTCAAAATCAGAAATATCATATTTTTTAAAAACGATATTTTTCTCTATCTTGTACAGTTTTTCCATATCGTCTTTAGTATATCCGGAATGATATATCACTATATCATCGTAATTATCTTTATTTGTTTTTTTCAGACCGACTATCATCTGAGCCACTGCAAAAAGCATATCTGCAGTAGAAAAAAACACTATGGCTTTATCTTTTTTATCCATTTTTGTCTTTTTTATCCTGTTTTACGGTAAATAATATACTTGATGCCTTTTTTTTATAAACTTTTTTTAATGCCTTCATATATTATATCCTGAGGCTTTTCAAGACTATAGAAAAATCCTTCCATTCTCTTTAAAAACCTGCTTTCCGGCTGCCATTCATTTTTTGCGACAACCTCTATCTCACTGCACAACTCTTCTGCGTTCCTGCATATTTTGCCAAAACCTTCCTCCAAAGGAAGACTAAGTCTGTAGTAACCGTTCAGACCACCGTAGAAATCATCTTCATCTGCAAAATAATAAATGACAGGTGTTTTCCTGTTTACAAAGTCGAAGACATACGATGAATAATCGGTGATAAAAACAGAGCAATCTTTATATGCAAGGCCGGGCTCTGCAGCTTTTATGCGACCGTTTTCACAACTCTTTATATATTTCGTATAGCATTCCATAATGGGATGCAGCTGGACATACATAGTTATATCCAGTTTTTCCAATTCCCTTTGAAGTTTTTCGGAATTAAAGATATCATCCAGTGCCTTTTTAAAATCAGAGACTTCGAATCTCTTAGGTGAGCTCTGCCAGATTCCGT
>CACZTF010000129.1 GCA_902784025.1 uncultured Lachnospiraceae bacterium | reverse complement strand
GTCTTATGGCTGTTGCAGGCTGTAACTTCAGAGGTGCTGCAAAGATCATCGCTGTAGGTACAAGACCTGTTTGCCGTGAAGTTGCTACAAAGTACGGCGCTACAGATTTCATCGGATATAAGGACGGCTCTATTTCCGAGCAGGTTCTTAAGATGACAAACGGCAAGGGTGTAGACAAGGTTGTTATCGCCGGCGGTACGGTAGATACATTTGACGAAGCTGTTAAGGCGCTTAAGCCCGGCGGACGCATCGGAAGCGTTAACTACCTTGGAAAGGGAGACTACATCAACATCTCCAGAACAGACTGGGGATGCGGAATGGGTAACAAGAACATCTGCGGAGGACTTATGCCCGGCGGACGTCTTCGTATGGAGAAGCTTGGCGCACTTGTTTCCAGCGGTAAGCTTGATCTTAAGCCCATGGTAACACACGTATTTGACGGATGGGATCATGTAGAAGAGGCTCTATTCCTTATGAAAGATAAGCCTGCTGATCTTATCAAACCGGTAGTAAAGATCGAAGACTGATATTCAGGATATGACAACCAGGGGGCGGGCGGCCACATTTGACCGTCCGCCCCCTGATCATTTATAAAACTTCCAATAGATCATTTTACGGAGTGAGGAATACTGAGAAGAATCCCCCTGATCGCATGATCACAGGGGATCCTCCAAACTACAATCTCTCAGAATAACACAAATATTATTCATAAATAAAATGATGGCGGAAGTTTTTATTCAATTTATAAGTACAGGTATAAAAAATGAAAGTTTTGGTGATCTCAGGTTTCCTTGGTGCCGGTAAGACCACATTTATCAAAGAACTGGTAAACAGGACAGACAGGGATATCGCGATTTATGAAAATGAATATGCAGCAGAAGGGGTGGACAAAAAGATACTGGAAACAGGTCTTAAAAACGGAGACCTTAGCATCTTTGAGACCTCAAACGGTTGTATCTGCTGCTCTGAAAAAGGCGATTTTAAGGCATCCGTGCTGACTATTGCTAATTCCGTAGATCCCGAGATCCTCATAGTAGAACCTACCGGTATCGGCAAGCTGTCCAATGTGATGGCAAATGTTTCCGAGATAGAATACGAACGTATAAGTCTCCTCAAACCCGTGACCATAGTGGATGCCGGGAGCATAGACCATTATCTTAGGGATTATGATGAACTTTATACCGACCAGATAAAAAATGCAGCAGTGATAGTCATCTCAAAACAGGAAAATCTTGACACTACGGAAACAGAGCGTATTGCATCTGCGCTTCGTGCTCTGAATACGGATGCAGATATCATCACAAGACACTATTCCGGGCTTGACACAGAATGGTTTAACGGTTTATTTGCAGATTCATTTCTTGCCGATCCTGAAAAAGCTGCTGTTGAACCGGTGTTTAGTGCATTTTCACCCACCGAGTCCGGTCCTCTTCCGGAAAGCTTTTCCATAAGCGGTACAACTTGTCCTTCTTTGGGATACCTTGTGTGCTTTCTGGAGGATCTTATAAGAGGCGAGTTCGGACGCATAATCAGAGCGAAGGGTCATATATCTGCAGGCGGAGAACTGATCCGTTTCGAGGTGGCAGACAGGAATTACTACATAGAGGGCGTTGAAGATACCGCTGCATCAAATGAAGATTTTTATGAAGGAACAGATCCTGCAAATGACAAAGAAACAGAAGGCCCAAAGGAAACGATCGATCCTTCAGTTGTGTTCATCGGACATGACATTGCCAGACAAACATTGCGAAAAAAACTGTTCGAGCAAATAAAACCTGTACACGACACGTTGAAAGGGCAAGGCACTGTAAGAAAAAAGATAGATCTTAACTAATGCTTTACACAATAAAAGAACCGGAGGATATCACCTGTCTCCTCCGGTTCTTTTATTGCCTTTATCCTGTTTTATTTTTTATCAATATCACAAGACCCTCCGGAACAGCAACAGCCGCCTTTAGATATCACCGATATCCAAAAACCCATGAATCCTGTAAAAAACATGGTGCTGAAAACGTTCGAAGTAATAGCACAATTACCTGAAGTGCAACCTGTAACCAGGTAATATACAAGACCTACAGCTGCTCCTGCTGCTGAAAAGATCAGGGGTCTTCTGATAAATCTCCATATATTAAGCATATCCTGCACCTCCGTAAAAAAATAAGATTGGGAATTGATATATGTATGATATCAGATGACCGGAAACCTTTCAGTGACTTAGTCACTTTTATGAATGATATTTATAATATTGTATTTTAGACATTTTAGCCAAAAGGTTTTATAATATGCTAAGGAGGTGATTTCATGTTTGCAGAAACTTTTCATTTTAACAGCGGAGATCTGCCTGTTTTTACCTGCAGGGAATGTCTGCAGGAGCATCAGGCACATTCTGAGATGGCGCATCTGCACAAAGATATTGAGATCATATCAGTGCTTAAAGGTAATATTGACTGCCGGACCGGAGATGAGCGTTTTAATCTGAAAAAGGGTGATATTTGCTTTATAAACAAAGACCAGCTTCATGGTCTTTACCAGACAGGTGATGAAAGCAGTCACCGTATTCTCATAATCGGAAATGAACTCCTTAAAAAAATCCCTTCACTCTATAAAAAATATATTAAAGTATTTCTGGAGGATATGAGCTTCTCCCATGTGCGTTTTGAAGGCAAAGACAGTCACGCCGATGAGATCAATAAAAATATAAACGCAATGGAGAAAATAAAAAAGAAAGCCCTTCCCGGTTATGAGCTGGAAATGCTTTCTTTAATATACAAAATACTTTGGCACCTTTATAATGCGTATATTCAAGGACCTGAAGCCGGGCCTCCGGATAATAACCTGATCATACTTGAAAAAATGACGGAATATGTCTACGAACACTTTGATGAACCGCTGACACTTGACATTATCGCCGATTCCGGAAACATAAGCCGCAGCCAGTGTTCAAAGCTATTCAAACAATACACTGACATGTCACCCATCAGCTTTTTAAACCACCACCGTCTTGAAGTCAGCAGGGATATGCTGAGAAGTACAGATGAAAGCATAGCAAATATCGCATTTGCCTGCGGTTTTTCAGACCAGAGCTACTTTAACAGGCTTTTTCTGCGGGAGTATGCCTGCACCCCCCTGGAATACCGCAGATCCGCAGTGTGAAATATTTATACGACTGACTCCCAGTCTTTAAACACCGGCTGATAGCCGGCTTTTTTTATGGCC
>CACZTF010000128.1 GCA_902784025.1 uncultured Lachnospiraceae bacterium | reverse complement strand
CAAAATCCTTCCTGCGGTTTTTATCCCTGATGGTCATGGCAGCTTTAGGAGTCTACGCTTTTACCGGTCTAATGGCTGTTGCACCTGATATGATAAATAGTCTTGACCGTGTTTTGGATGAAAGAAACGCTTATGATATTAAGATAATATCAGATATGGGGCTGGACCAAGAGGATATAGGGGAGATAGAAAAACTTCCGTCTATAAAAACGGCTGAAGGGGTCTGTTACAGGGATTCTTCCGTTTTTTTTGGTACTACTGACGGTATAGTTAATATTAATTCTTTACCTGTTGACATTAATAGTATTGAATTGATTTCGGGCGAAATACCCGTCCAAAAAAACGAGATCGCTGTTGAAGATAATCTTCTTAAAAAAAACGATCTGTCGATCGGTGATATTATTCATATAGATGACGAAGAAGGGTTTTATGAAAAGGATGTTGTTATAACAGGCGTTGTAGACAGTCCTCTTTTTTATAATTCCGTAAAAGTAGATGCCAACAGAGGTGATACTAACGTAGGGGCAGGAACTATTAATTATTATGCTTATGTACCGGTATCTAATTTTAAACAGGATTATATTTCAGTGATTTATGCGACTGTGGAAGGGGCGGCTGATCTGGAAACCGGTTCAAAAGAATATGTAGAACTCGTACAATCGGCTATTGACGAAATAGAGGGAATAAAAGATGAAAGACAAAAAACAAGATATGACAATATCATAAAAACAGCAGATGATAAGATAGAAGAAGAGTCAGGCGATGCAAAGGCCCAGCTTGAAAATGCTAAAACAGAACTGGAAAAGGCAAAAAGGGATCTTGAAGATGCCTTTTCAACAATATCGGACGGTGAAAAACAGCTTGAAGATGCAAAAATAGAACTGGATAAAGCAGGCAGAAAGCTGGATGAAGCTCAAAAAGAACTTTCAGATAAAGAAAAAGATCTATCAGAGGGGAAAAAATTATTAGAGGATGCAGGAAGGCAGATAGGGGAAAAAGAAGCTCAGTTATATGAAGCACGATCTTTTCTTGAAAACGGCTTAAATACTCTCAACCAGAAAAGCACTGAACTTGAAAATGGAAGATCGCAGTTGGAAGCCGGTAAAAAAGTACTTGATGAAAAACAAAGGCTTGCAGATGAAAGCGCAGCTCTTATATCAAAAGGCGAGACTGATCTGGAAAAGGCACAAAAAGAGATTGAAAAAGCCATAAATGAAGCCGCGGCAGGAAAAAAAGAGCTTGATGAAAAACAGGAACAGATAGATGAGGGAGAAAAAAAGATCGAACAGGGACGTGAGGCCCTGGAAAAAAGCAAGCAACAGCTTGATGAGGCCAAAACTGCTTTTTCTTATATTCAAAAAGAATATGACAGTATCGTAAGTTCGGAGCATTTTACTGAAGATATGATCAACAGTGAGATCAAACGCATGCAGAAGGACTTAGATACCCTTAAATGGATTTTTGATAAGCTGATCACTGAATACAGGCAGGGTGACCTGACTATCGATAAGGCAAAGGAAATTATACAAGAAGCGATATCAGATTACTCCAGGGAACCAACACTTCTTGAAACAGTTGTTTTTTATCGTATTGCTTTATTATATTTAGAACCTTTGATCAGGGAGGGAGATGAAGAATACAACAAGGCCCTGAAAGAGTTAGAATCTGCGGAAAACCAGCTTGAAGAAGGAAAGAAGGCGTTAGAGGAGGGGAAGAGGCAGTATAATGAAGCTATGAAAAAAATATCTGACGGACAAGATAAGATCACGTCAGGCCAAAAGGAGTTAGATTTAAAGAAAAAAGAATTGGATTCCGGGCTCCGGGAACTGAAAAAAGCTTATAATGAATATGATCAGGCAAGAAAGCTCCTCGAAGAAGGAGAAGCGCTTTTATCCGGTGGTTATAAAGAATATGAATCAAATATGAATGCATTTCTGGAAGGAAAGCTTTTATTTGATGAAATGAAAGAAGAGTATCTTACTAAATCAGAAGAGCTTCTTCTCGGTGAAGAAATGATAAGTACTGCAAAAGCGCAGTTGGAAGCCGGTAAAAAAGAATATAATGCCGGTCTGGATACATACAACAAAAAGAAAAAAGAACTGGAAGAGGGAAAATCCCGGTATGAGGACGGTAAGGCCCAATACAGGTCAGGTCTGGCCGAATACGAAAAAGGCAGGGCAAATTTTGATGAAGAGATAAAAAAGGCAAGAGAAAATATTGACGGACTTAATATTCCTTCCTGGTATATATATGATAGAACCGGGTATAGTATTTATTCAGATTTTTTTGAGGCCGGAGAAAGTATTCAAAATTTATCAAGAGTATTTCCTATAGTTTTCTTTTTAGTTGCTGTTCTTGTAAGTCTGATATCCATGAGCAGAATGGTGGAAATGGACAGAATGGAGATAGGCACATTAAAGTCAATGGGTTTTTCAACAGCAAAAGTTATCTCAAAATATGCCCTTTTCGCTATTCTTGCGACAGCAACAGGTTGTGTTATCGGTGCAGTTTTAGGACTCACTATAATGCCCAGTGTTATATTCGGAATATACGGAATATTATTCGACCTGCCTAAATTTTACCTTGGACCCAACTGGGGAATAACGATAGCGGGCATTGCTACGGTAATGGTACTGGTAGTAGGATCCGGTATGCTTAAAGTCTTTCAGGTTATGAGGGAAAAACCGTCTGAGCTTTTACGCCCGAAAGCACCAAAACCCGGTAAAAGGGTAATAATGGAAAAAATACCATTTATTTGGAAGCGATTAAAGTTTTCTGATAAGATAACTGTTCGTAATCTTTTTAGATATAAAAGGAGGTTTTTTGTAACAGTATTCAGCATAATCGGTTGTACTTCGCTGATCCTTTGCGGTTTTGGCCTTAAGGATGCGATCGTTGATATACCTGAAAAACAATTCGGAGAAGTTTTCAAGATGGATGCCATGTCTTATCTTACAGGCCTTGATAATGATGAAAGTGATTCTCAAAAACTCAAAAAGTTATTTGATGAAAAAGAGATCGTCGATTATACCGAAAGTATGAGGATAAAAGGAATCACCGATGGGTATGACATTAATATTTTAGCATTTGATAATAGTGATGAAATAAATAAAGTCATTAATACAACGGACAGCAAAACAGGAAAAGCTGAACATATAGAGCAGGGAAAAGTGCTGATAACCCAAAAGATAGCATCTCTGACAAATACAGAAGCGGGAGATAATATAACGTTCATTGATCTTAATCATAAAGAACATAACTACACAGTCTCCGGTATAATCAATAATTATTTTGAACATTATATCATAATGGATAAAAGCACATTAGAAGATCACACTAAATATATTCCTAATCTTTTATTTTTAGATACAGTTGAAATGACTGACGAACAGGAAAAGGATTTAAGCAAAAAGCTACTAAAGAATCCTAATATATTAAACGTAACATATAAGGATACGCTTACGGATTCGGCTGAAAAAATGTTGGGATCCCTGGATAAAGTAGTGGTGATACTTATCCTTCTTTCAGCAGCTTTAGCTATTGTTGTTTTGTATAATCTTTCAAACATCAATATAAAAGAACGACACCGGGAGATAGCTACTCTAAAGGTACTGGGTTTTTATGATAAAGAAGTAGATGATTACATTAATAAAGAAAATATTATAATGACAGTGATCGGTATAGCTGCCGGATTACTGTTGGGAATATTATTAACAAAGTTAGTGGTCGGTACCGTAGAAATAAAAAAGGCGAGTTTTATCAATTATATAAAACCGTTAAGTTATATAATTTCGGCGGCCATGTCAGCGGGATTTACTTTACTGGTCAATCAGATCACACATTTTAATCTCAAAAGGATAGAAATGATAGATAGTTTAAAAAGTGTAGAGTAAAATGATTACGAAATGAGTATTTTATAATTTTTTTATGTTTTGTATTGTAAGATATTTATAAAAAGTTTATAATTGTCACTGTTCGTTTTATACTGCTCAAATAATAATAATATGAGCTTTGCACATACTTATTACGATCATACTAATAATTATTTATAAAATAGGCTTAATGGTCGAAACAGTATATTTATGATACTGTTTTACGAGGGATAGATTATGGCGATAAAAATCATAATGATGGCAGTCTTTTTTGGGATAATGATAATGATAGGATTTATCCATAGAAGACAGGCAAAGGATGTTGAAGGATTTGTTCTTGGCGGACGAGGTGTGGGACCCTGGCTGACTGCGTTTGCGTATGGAACATCTTATTTCAGTGCTGTTGTTTTTGTGGGGTATGCAGGTCAGTTCGGTTGGAAATACGGAATTGCGACTACTTGGGCCGGTATTGGAAATGCGATCATAGGCTCACTGCTCGCATGGGTTATTTTAGGAAGACGTACGCGTGTTATGACTCAGCATCTGAATTCCAAAACCATGCCTGATTTTTTTGAAAAAAGATTTGGGACCAGGTCGCTCAAAGTAGCGGCATCCGTGATCACGTTTGTTTTTCTTATCCCTTATACAGCTTCATTATATAATGGGTTGTCCCGTCTTTTCGGTATGGCATTTAATATAGACTACACTATATGTGTTATAGGAATGGCGGTTCTGACCGGTATTTATGTTATTGCGGGCGGTTATATGGCTACTGCAGTAAATGATTTTATCCAGGGGTTGGTCATGTTATTTGGGATCACTGCTGTAATAGCAGCAGTTTTGCAGGGAAAAGGTGGATTTATGAATGCCCTTACCGGTCTGTCAAACGTTTCAGATCCTTCTGTGTCAGCTATGCCGGGTGCTTTTAACTCCTTTTTCGGGCCTGATCCTGTTAATCTCCTGGGAGTAGTTATACTGACATCGTTAGGGACCTGGGGATTGCCGCAAATGGTACAGAAGTTTTATGCAATAAAAAGTGAAAGATCAATAAGACCCGGAACTGTGATATCTACAATTTTTGCATTGGTAGTTGCCGGAGGTTGTTATTTTCTGGGAGGATTCGGTCGTCTTTTTTCAGATCAGATCGATATTGCTGCCAATGGTTTTGATTCAGTCATTCCTACTATGCTTTCAGGACTTCCTGATATACTTATAGGGCTTGTGGTAATACTGGTCTTATCCGCTTCAATGTCTACACTGTCATCACTTGTACTCACCTCGAGTTCTACGATCACTCTTGATCTTGTAAACGGCGGTAAGAAAAAAATGAAAGAACATTCACAGGTTTTTCTTATGAGGGTACTTATTGTCGTATTTATTGCAATCAGTGTTGTTATCGCGATCGTTCAATACAGGACCAATGTAACGTTTATAGCTCAGCTTATGGGGGTTTCCTGGGGAGCGCTTGCCGGAGCTTTTCTCGCACCTTTTCTTTACGGCCTTTTTTGGAAAAGAACAACAGCTGCAGCTTGCTGGGTCAATTTTATTTTCTCAGTAACATTTATGCTTGCTAATATATTTGCAAAAGATTATCTGCCTGTTCTTCTGCAATCACCCATTAATGCAGGAGCATTCTGTATGGTTGCAGGACTTGGCATAGTTCCTTTAGTTTCGATCTTTACACCTCGTCCTAAGAGCAATCTTTTGGAGAGTGTTTTTTCACCGTTTAGTCGCAAAAAAGAAAAGAAAGAAAAAGATGAAGAAAAAGATGTATTAAATGATAAAGATAATGAAATAATGGATAAAGATATGGTTCAAAAATAATGATCAAAACTATTTTTGCTATTTACCATTAACTTAATATATGGTAGTATTTGCCATGAAATAAGTGATTTTGTACAGATGTATGCAAAATGGATTTTTAAGTGAGGAGAACAACATGAAGAAGAAATTTATTCCTTTGATGATATCTGTATCAGCCGCAGCATTTCTGCTCGGCGGATGTAATCTTTTTGGGGGAGAAGAAAAAAAAGATGATAGTGCAGCTGCAACTTCTCAATCAAAAGATGAAAAGAGCGGGGATGTTGTTGAACAGGATGGTATAAGAAAAACAGTGGTTTATGATAATGATTCCCTGGGAATAGAGGGTGAAACCGGTCCCATGGTATATTCAATAGACAGTGTTCAGCTTGCTGATGTGATAACAACAACAGATAACGCTTCAAGAATGCTTGATCTTGAAAAAAATACCGAAGCAGTGATGGTGACGATTTCTTTTTCGTGCAGGAATAAATGGCAGATCAATTCCAATTTCTATATTTGTCAGGCTGTTATAGAAACGGAGGATGGAATTGAGGCGACACCAAAATCCTTTTATGGTGAGTACATGGACGGAAACTTTACTGCAGATGTTTCAAAATCCGGATCTAATGTATATATAATCAAAGGGAAATCTGCTAAAGATATTAAGAAGTTGTTATTTCATGTAGATCCTCCTGCTGACGGAGATTTCCTTGAGGTTGGAGATCCGGTTGATGTGGAAATAGATCTTACATGACAGATACTTTTTTATAATATGGTCGTTACTGACAAGTTCAATGGTATTAAAGGTATAAAAAAAGACATCAGCTTATTTCTGTTTTTTACAGAAGATCAGCTATAATGTCTTTTTTTAGTTAAATATTGATGCCGTTTTTGCCCGGATCATTAATGATGCCCTTTTCGGTTATGATAGCGGTTATCAGATCACTATCTGTAACGTCAAATGAAGGATTATATACTTTAATATTATCCGGAGCCATATGACGATCAAACCACATGTGCGTAACCTCTTCAGGAAGCCTTTCCTCAATAATAATGTCATCCCCGGTCTTACATTTAAGATCGATAGTAGATGTAGGAGCGCAAACATAAAATGGAACGCCGTATTTTTTTGCAGCAAGAGCTAAAAGAGAAGTTCCGATCTTATTTGCAGTATCACCGTTAGCGGCAACCCGGTCACACCCGACAAACACAGCATTTATCTTACCTGTTTTCATTAATGAAGCTGACATGTTATCGCATAAAAGAGTAACATCAAGACCGGAAGAAGCAAGTTCAAAAGCAGTAAGTCTTGAACCCTGCATAAGAGGTCTTGTTTCATCACAGTATATTTTAAAATCATAACCCTTTTCATGTCCCAAATACATAACTGCTGTAGCGGTACCATAGCGTATTGCGGCAAGTTTTCCGGCATTACAGTGTGTTAGCAGACCGTCACCTTTTTTAACAAGTGATAAAGCATTTTCACCAATGGTTTTACAAGTGGCTATATCTTCATCGTATATTGTCAAGGCCTCTGTCTTCATTTTTTCAACAGTGTTTATTACTGTTGTTAGATTATCCTTGGCAGGATTTTCTTCAAAATATTTAATCGCAAATTGTTCCATACGATCTGTTGCCCAAGAAAGATTTACAGCTGTCGGACGTGCTGTATTAAGATAATTTTTTGCTGCAGCAAGTCTTGTGAAAAATCTTTCTTTTTTCATGTGATCGGGATTTCCATTAGTTTTCTGATCGTTTGAGATATTTTTTGCAGCAAGATACATTGATAAAGCGGCTGTCACACCTATAGCAGGTGCACCCCTGACTTGTAAAGTATTGATAGCATGCCAGATATCTTCCTGTCGTGATAATGATAAAACACGAAGCCTCCCGGGAAGTTTTGTCTGGTCTATTATCTCTATCGAACCGCCGTCTTTACTAAGACAAACAGTATCAAGGTTCGTTATTTTTCTTGTCATGTAAAAAACTCCTTAAAATTATTTTTAGACATGTGTATGATTATAACAATAAGTGTATACATCCACAATATTATGAATAAGAATGTCCATTTGATATTTTTTATAATATCAGAGAGACAATTCTGCTATGCTGTTAAACAAGACAACATAATCTTTTCCGCTTTTGAAATCCTTTCTGTTCATAATAAGATATTTACCAAGTTTGATCAGGCATTTTTCTGCATATTCTCTTTTTGCAGTATCGCTTATGGAGCGGATATCTTTTACTCCGGCCATCCCTACAGTTCTTCGTATAATCTCAAGGCCTGTGACACCTGCAGTATCGGATAGAATATCTGATAAATAATGATCCATGTATTCATTTGTATCAAAGACCATATCAGAAACGTTCTTTTTATATGCATCAGTAAATTTAATAATAAAAAGATCTGTCACATCGCTGATAGTGTTTAAGATATATTCACAAAATTCTTTGCATTTCTCACGATCGGTTTCTGTTGCATCAGCATTAAATATTGCAAAAAAGAGATTTGCTATGATATTACCTATGTCATAGCCTGCCGGTCCGAAAAATGCAAATTCAGGGTCAAAAACATAAATATGATCCTTGTTTATAAAAACGGATCCGGTATGCAGATCACCATGGATCAGACACTGTGCATTGGTCAAAAATGCATTTTTTAGTTTGGCAACCTCAAAATGTAATGATCTGTCATTATACAATTCATGCTGTACAAACCCGGAAATTCCGGGTGAAACTATATTTCTGTTTTTACAGTTATTATAGGGCTCTGTATATACAAGATCGTGAGTGATCTCACAAAGGTCGGGATTAACAAATCGGGTTGACAGTAATTCTTTTTCTTTGTGAGGCATTACTATATCACTGGTAAATAATAATGTATTTACAAGATAATCAGTTATCTGACCGGCAAACTTCGGAAAGATATCGTGCTCCATCAAAGCTGTGCGCATCATTGTATGTCCGATCATGTCTTCCATACATATCACGCACATAACACTGTCGTAGATAAACACTTTCGGAACGTATCCCGGAGCAAGTTTTGCCTGGAGAGTTAGGATCTCTGATTCTATCCTTCCCCTGTCAGTAGATATTTTCATTTCTTTGGATATCCTGAGTTCTTCGGCCGCCTGTTTTACTATTATGGTTTTATGAGTATTTTCATCAGTGACCCTGAAAATATAATTAAGATTTCCGTCTCCTATTTCACGGCAGGAGAGAACAGCGTTTGCAGAAAAATAATCAGGCAGTTTGTATCTGATATAGTCAGGTACGTTTTCGCATTTCATCAGGAAATAATTATCGAAGTCAGACATATTTAACTCCTATACATTTCTTCTGTTATTGTATATTTCAATGAGCTTTGCTTTTTCAACTGCTGAAAGAGGGGTGTCAGGTCCGAGGGTTTCAGAAAGAATAGTT
>CACZTF010000127.1 GCA_902784025.1 uncultured Lachnospiraceae bacterium | reverse complement strand
TTCACGAACTCATCCGCATTGTTATTATAATAATCAATTGTATTACCCATTTATCTCCTGCCTAATCAGATGAATGATTTCCAAATCTGCCGGAAGCCAGTTTACGCTTTCTAGCTCATCCTTGGTAAGCCACTTAGCCGCCTCCGCTTCTTTTAACACAAGCTTTCCGCTCACAACCTCTGCCCAAAAGCAATCCATGGAAAGATGAAAATCCGGATAATCATACTCTACGGTTTTAATCAAATCGCCAACCGAGATTTCCGCAGTTAACTCTTCCTTTATCTCGCGCACAAGCGCCTGCTGAGGTGTTTCGCCTTCCTCTATCTTTCCTCCCGGAAACTCCCACCAATCCTTATACTCTCCATATCCTCTTTGCGTTGCAAACACTATGGGATCTCCGTTTTCATCCACCGATTTTATGATTGCTGCTACTACTTTTATATTTTTCACTTTGCTACCTCCGGTATAATTTACCCACTAATAATATATTCATATATGTCTTCTCTTACAGGAGTATCTAACCGCCACTCTATTTCCACTGCTGTCTTATCCGTATTTGCCATAATAAATTCATTGGCCTCGCCGGTAGCAGTCATCCTTCCGAGATAATAGAATTCCTTAGATATTTTATCATCTTTGTTCTTTCTCACAAAAAGCTCAACCGATATTCCCCGTTCCTTCGCATACAAGAAATTTTGAACATCCTCCGACTGAACTGTTCTGCTCTGTTTTGATATAGCTATCAGAGAGTCCCTTGATGTAAAATGATCCTCGTACTTTATTGTATCCTTTATATCATCACTTTTATCGTAGTTAATGAAAACAGGAAACGTTTTCGTAGCCTTATCATACTTGTATCCACCAATATTCAGCGGAACTTCATTATGTTCCCAGTTCAGAAGACGACAAGCATCCTCATATGTGTATTTCTGGTACAAGACAAAGTCAGTATCTTGATAACTCTTACAATAATCTCTCCGATATCTGTATCTTCCAAATTCGATAAGCTCATTAACCAAATCATAGAACTCCTTCTTCTGGATCATAGTCTGATATATCGGACTCGGTTTATAATCTCCATCTGTATCCTTTTCGATAAAAACGCATTTTTCATACGTCTTCTTACCTGAGCCCGAAGGAAATTCATTTGTCATTACATTAATTATGCTATTTATTTCTTTATCATTTAAGTCTTTATTATACTTTTCTTTAAGTTCACCTTTCATGCTTTTAATTAAAGCATTCTTATTTATCATCATCTTCGCCAGAAGCTCAATTTCATAAATTCTCTTTCCGCTTGCCAGCTTCTTGGAAATGAACTCAATCATCTTTTCTTCATCATCTTCAAGTCTAACCGTGTATTCCTTCTCATATTTCATAAGGAATTTATAATAGGATCCAAGACTGTTATTATCAAATATCCTGAGCACGTCCATTTCGCCATATCTGTCAAAATCCATCAAGCTCGGAATCCGCCCCAGCTTATTCTTTAAATTCTTATAGTTTTCTCGAATGAGCTTTATATCACTGAAGTTTGCAGTATCAATTGCTGCATAGATTCTCTTTCTGGAAATCTCATCAAAATGTATCGTTGAGGCACCCGGTATAATCTTCTCACCCTCTGCTACATAACGTCGAATATTGTCCTTGTTATATGTTCTATCTCCCGAAAGCGCGATTGGAATCATAAAGTTGTTTTTGTAATTACCAATAAAATCCAGAATAACTACAAACTCTTTATCAGTAGCATTTCGCAGCCCTCGGCCAAGCTGTTGAACAAATACAATGGGCGATTCTGTAGGCCGGAGCATTATGACTTGATTGATTTCCGGAATATCTACACCTTCATTGAAAATATCTACCGTGAAAATGTAATCAAGGCAATCCTCACAATCGTCTTTTGTAAGACGTTCAATCGCGAATTCTCTTTCCTCTTGGCTATTTCCTCCGGTAAGTGCTGTCGTCCTATAACCTCTTTCGTTAAAAATCTCGCTGAGCTTTATCGCCTCTTTAGTGGAGCTGCAGAAAATGAGTCCTTTCACCCTGTCACCCGAATACCCATAATAATTAATCTGTTTAATAATATAATCAACGCGAGTATCGGAAACCAGTCGGTTAAAGTTTCTGAGTCCTGTATCCTCATCTATTACTTCACCATCTATTTCAAGATCCGTAATTCCAAAATAATGGAACGGGCAAAGCAGCTCCTCCTCCATTGCCTGCTGAAGTCTAATCTCAAGCGCAATATTGTGATCAAACGTTGCAAAAACATCGAAACTATCTGTTCTCTCAGGAGATGCGGTCATCCCCAGCCAGAACATCGGCTCAAAATAATCCATTATCTTCTGATAACTATTAGCACCGGTACGATGCGCCTCATCGATTATAATAGTCTGGAAATGGTTTTTCTTAAATTTCTCTCGTATTTCATTCTTCGCCATCATTTGCATTGTCGCGAAAAGGAAATCCACATCCGTATCTTTACTACTCCCGGAAAGCAATCCCATCTTTCTGGTATTTCCAAAAACTATTCTATAAGACTTCATCGCTTGTTTTGCGATTTGTTCTCTGTGGACAATAAAAAGTACACGCTCATTTGCGCCAATCTTGTCAAGAGCATCGCGCAAGCCAAAAGCTGACGCGTATGTTTTTCCGGTTCCCGTTGCACTGATCAGTAAAGCCTTATCTTCACCGTCGTCAACTAACGTCCTTAAATTATTAATAAAGTCCACCTGCATTGAGTTTGGTTTCAGCTTGTACTGCTCCAGCGATACCACGCCGGTTTTTGAATCCATGCTATGAACATCTTTATCAATTTCTATTGCGCTTCTGGCAGCTTCTAGAGCAATCTTTCTCTGCTTCTTAATGGTCTCATATCTGGTTCTATATTCATCAATAAAATCCGAGTAAGCACGTGTATGATTTTTGTCATTCCACAAAGCATCAAAAGCCGCACTTACTGTTTGGTACATTTCTCCTTCTGCGGTTGAAACCACTTTAGTGTTCCACTCTTTATTGACCGAAAGCGCTTTCTGCGTCATATTCGAAGATCCGATCAACAAAGTAAACGTACCATCGTTTTTAAAAATATAACCCTTTGTATGGAAGCCGATTTTTTCAGTGTCTACAGAAGGATTTTCATCATCAGACATTTCATATGCATGATGTAACGGAGCTTCCTCTCTATACATGCGAAGCTCTATGTTCGTAAGCTTAGCAAGCTTATCTAAAGCTTTCGGATCCGTGAACATATTATAATCTGTGGTTAGAACCTTACCCGGAATACCCTTTTCTTCAAGTTCCTTCAAAGTCTGGAGAAGCGGTGTAATTCCGCCAAGAGTAATAAAAGCGACACTAAAAACAAAGGACTCACATTTTTGTAGTTCGTCCTCTATCGTTGTCATTACCTTCACGCCATTTGTATGATCATTTGAAATAAATGACGGTTTATATGCAACACTGGATTTATATGATGCATCTATAAATGCAGTAGTTGCACCATTTAGAATTTTATCGTTATGAATCATATATAGCCTCTAAATTCTGTTCCATTCTTTTGTATACCACTAACCTTTATTTTGCCACAAACAACCTTTTCATTCAACAATTTGTTCAACACTTCCATATGTAAAAACGGTGCGCATTTTACAACGCACACCGCTTCTCAAAGCAACTTTTTGTCATTCATGTTCTTATCCTATACACCGTGTTTAAATTAGTTCTCCCGTGTTTAAATCATATTCATTTAATAAATGAAATACTCTAGTGTCTAATTCTCCATTTTTATTCATTGTCTGCTTATAAGCAACATAATCATGTGATTTTAATAAAAAAACATGTTGCATCCAAGAAACATTATTCCCATA
>CACZTF010000126.1 GCA_902784025.1 uncultured Lachnospiraceae bacterium | reverse complement strand
CGATAAAATAAACGGTAACAGTTTAACTGTAACCGTTTGGATTATTCTTTTGCCAGTTCCAGGCATCTTCGCACATTTTCTGAATATCCCTTACTGCTCTCCAGCCCAGCTCTTTTTTTGCTTTTTCAGCAGAACAATAGCACTCTCCCACGTCTCCGGGACGTCTGTCCGTTACATAATAAGGCACATTAACTCCGCTGACATTTTCGAACGCTTTTACCATCTCTAGAACAGAAGTGCCGTTTCCGGTACCAAGATTGTAAATGGAAACACCTTTTTTCATCTTTTGAAGAGCCATGACATGACCATCCGCAAGATCTGTCACATGTATGTAATCACGTACACCGCTTCCGTCTTTTGTTTTATAATCGTTTCCGAAAACTCTGAGTCTGGGAAGCTTTCCTACAGCCACCTGGGTTATGTAAGGCATCAGATTATTAGGGATCTCATTCGGATCCTCACCTATGAGTCCGCTCTCGTGAGCTCCTATAGGATTAAAATATCTTAAAATAACCAGTGCGAATTCCTTGTCAGCCTTTGAAATATCTATAAGCATCTCTTCTATCATGGATTTTGTCTTACCATAAGGACTGGGTATCTCTCCTTTGGGACATCTCTCAGTGATAGGAACAAAGGCCGGTTCTCCGTAAACAGTAGCTGATGATGAGAATATCATTTTCTTTACGTTTCTTTTAAAGAGCTCCTCTATCAGTACCAGTGAACCCACAATATTATTCTGAAAATAATACAGCGGGAAGCTCACTGATTCAGAAACTGACTTAAGACCTGCAAAATGTATGCATGCCTCAATATCATTCTCCTCAAATATTTTTTTGTATATCGCTCTGTCAGATATATCTGCCTTATAAAACTTATAATCATCACCGGTGATCTTCTTAACTCTCTCCAAAGCAAGTGGAGAAGAATTGCTGAGATTATCCAAGATCACAGACTTATACCCTGCTGCGGAAAGCTCCACAAGTGTATGGGTACCTATATAACCTGCCCCCCCGGTTACCAATATTGCCATTTCTTTTCTCCTCTTCCACATTCTTATAAGAGTATATCATATTTTGCAGATTACGTAAAAACAAATACAAGAATGCGTTAGATGCCTTTAAAGCCTATAAAATTCTTTTCACCATCAAAATACCTGAACAGGACTTTTGCTACGATCTTATCCTTTGTAACGTAGGTGTTATTCCAGAATCTGGCATCACGGGAATTATTCCTGTTGTCTCCCAACATAAAATAGGAGTTTTCAGGAACCGTATACTCTGTATGGTTGTTCACAGCCTCTGTGGAATGAGGCTCTCTGATATAATCCTCTTCCAGCAGCTCACCGTTTATATATACATCACCATTTTTGAAGCTTACTGTCTCTCCGGGGAGACCTATGACCCTCTTAACAAAAAGGTCGTTTTCGTTATCAGGATATCTGAAGATCACCACATCACCTCTCTGTGGTTCTGCAGCCACGTAAGCAAGCTTCAATCCTATAAGTCTGTCATTCTCGTTGATCGTATCCTTCATGGATCCGGTAGGTACCTTTGCATTCTGAAAAACAACAAACATTAAAAAAATAGCTGCGGCAGCTGCTATGATGATTATACGCAGATAACTGAAAAATACTTTTCTGGCGCCTGTACTCTTCTCTTTTTTTTCAGTTTCGGCAATATCTTTGTCTGAAGATTTTTTTTCCGGTATATCTTTTTCTTTTTTGTTTTTATTATCTGTTATTTCTATATCTTTTGCTTTTTCTGTTTCTTTATCGATCTTATCTGACATTTAGCCCGTCCCTCTTGGTTTTTCAATGATTGTATTTTTATGTATTTTGTACTTTTACCATAATAATTCACTTGTTATTTATTTGCAACAAAAAAAAATATTTATTGTGTGAAAAATCTGTTATAATATATCTGTTTGAATAAGATTCACTGTAAATATGATACCAGATTAAAACAGGATAAAAAAGGAGAACGATTATGCCCTCAGAAAACATTAATGACATTTTTTTAGATCTTTTACCTGATGTTGTAAAAAAAGCTTACTCTGAAAATGATATGGAAACCGTTGACCTTTGGATGAAAAGTGAATCAAAATCCGGAAATGCCAGGGCTATGTATGTCATGGGTGCGTTAAGTGCTGCAGGAATAAATACAGAACAGGATTCCAAAAAAGCCAGAGATTATTTCGAAAGATCAGCCGCAAAAGATTACTCACCGGCTTTGAACAGTCTTGGTGTCATCTATCTTAACGGTATCGATGTGGAACCTGATCCTGAAAAAGCAAGGTCATACTTTGAAAAGGCCATAGCTCTCGGAAACGCAGATGCAATGTGTAATCTGGGTACGATGTATGAAGACGGACTGGCTGTTGATCAGGACTATGACAAAGCCTATGAACTGTATAAGCAGGCTGTCTTTAACGGAGATATTGATGCCTATTGTAACCTTGGTGTTCTCTATGAAGACGGTCATGCTGTGGAACAGGATTATGAAATGGCTGTAAAAATGTACGTAAAAGGTGCCAAACTCGGAGATACGGACTGCATGTGCAATCTGGGACTTCTCTATGAAGAGGGAAAAGGTGTAGAGAAGGACTTAAAAAAAGCAGCTGCATGGTATGCTGCTGCTGCAAGACTCGGTGATGATGAAGCTATCGAGGAACTCAAAGATTTTAAACGCAAGGGACTCGTCAAGGATAGTTTATTTTCCTGAATCTTTTATATCAGCATAAGCCATGATAAGATCGACTACACCGTCGATACCT
>CACZTF010000125.1 GCA_902784025.1 uncultured Lachnospiraceae bacterium | reverse complement strand
TAAACCAGGTACGGATGAGGAATTTAAGAGCTTTATCGATAACTGTCAGCTGCGGTGGTCTTACGCAAATTCCATATTATACGGGATGTGCAGGGAAAAGCCGAGGCATGATCTTAAAGATGTGGCAGCTTCAAAACTGTTTCTGATAAGCCGGGGCTTTTTTGATGCAGATGTAAATGCGGACGCAATGTCAGAGGATGAGGGGTATTATTATAATGTTATCGCTCCCGGATTGCAGAGCGAATCATCACGGATAGATCATTATTTTGGCTACCTGAATGAAGATTGCCGTTCTATCGCAGAATGCAGGACGGTCACACTTGAGGCCCATAAGTATCTGACGGATCTGTTTGCAGAGTTTAAAATGCCGGATCATCTTGTGCTTTCGTCCCGGTATATGCATTTTCACTGCCCTGGAAAGGTTTTTCTTTACAGCAGGAAAGCAGATGATCGCATAAGCGGTATAGTTACACTTACCGGTGAAAAGGATAAACCTGAAAAATATGATGAGATTTACTTTGATTATTTTGATAAGATGCTGGAGTTACATGAGTATCTGCTCAAAGAGACAGGGATATACAGGAGTACGATCGAGATCAACCGGTTCTTGATGAGATAATTTACATTCTTGACTTTACAAATATAATAAAAGATAATAAATAACAATAAATTCATAATTTTACAGGGAGGAGACTTTATTATGGATCTTATACCCAGCTTTTCCATTGACCATACGAAAATAATTCCCGGTATATTTATTAGCAGACAGGATTCTGTTGGTGAAAATATCGTTACAACTTATGATGTAAGGGTTACAAGACCTAACAGGGAGCCGGCTGTAGATGTGGCTGCGATGCACAGTCTTGAGCATATCATAGCAACATTTCTTCGTAATGATCCTGACTGGAAGGATCAGGTTATTTACTGGGGACCGATGGGATGTCTTACCGGTTTTTATCTTATCTTAAAAGGAAACCATCATCCTAAAGATATCTTTGACCTGTTATTAAGAGCTTTCAGATCCGTTAAAGATACAGAGGAAGTTCCCGGGGCAACGGCAGTAAACTGCGGTAATTACAATATGCATAATCTTGAGATGGCCAAATGGTATGCCGGAATTTTTGCTGAATATCTTGAGTATAATGCAGAAAACAATGAGATATATGAATATCCAAAAGCGGAAAGACTTGTGACGGAAGACGGGCGCAGGTTTTATGATTCATGATCAACCGTATTTTATTAAGAAAAGCTTGTTATTAAAATAATAATATAAAATATTACTTGGTTTTATTTAATATATTTCCATAAATGTCTTACAAAAACTTTGAAAATTTATAGTATATATCTTGAAAAATTGGTGAAAAAGGTATAATATATAATCAAACTTAATAATAAATATTTAATTTTTTTTTCAGGGGATAATAAACGCCCTGCGGAACGGAGAAAACGTGCATGATCTCCGTATTCCGGTTATTGATGATGATCGGTGACTAAGATGTCACCGGTTTTTTTGTTTTATCTGATATAAAAACTTATGTGTTTTATCATAAAAATTTATCAAACAGCTTTCTGATAGGTATATAAAGAGTGATACATACTGCAAAATTTCCTAAACCATGTACTATATCAAAAGGAATCCCTGCCATCCACCAGCCAAGAGCACCACTCGGTCCTGAAATAAACAGATTTGTTATTGCACATAATCCGCCAAAAGAAAGACCGTATATTCCACTCAGTGAACTAAATAAAAAAACTGATCTGCGTTTTCGAAATATTATTGTTATAAAAACAAGAATAAGCCAGACATAGAGATAATATATACTCCAAAGTCCGAATCCCCATAAAAAAAACTCAATGAAAACAAATGAATATACAGCAGGTATAACTTTAAATCCAAAATAAATAGTAAAAATTATAATAAAAAAAGACACCATCTCTATATTAGGAATGGATGCAAGTGCAAGTTTAACTACTTCAAGAACTGCTACCATCATTCCTGTATAGGCTATGTCTTTTATACTGTATTGTTCAATATTAATTTGCTTCATATTTTAATTCAAATGTGTCACCATCTGATACAGGTTGTGAATCAATGCCATAATTTGCATAATTACCGTTCACATATATAGCCCAGTATGCACCGTCATTGTCATAATCTGCACGGACACCATTAATCGTATCTATATAAAGACCGTATTGCGATTCTGAACCTGAATATGTAAAATCAGCGTCATCAGAAAGTTCGTCCATCACCTCACGAAGATATTCGGCGTCAGTTTTTTCATCATATTCAGAAACTTTACCTTCATTGTCTACAACTTTAAGTGTAATGTTTTTTTCTTCTTTTTTTTCTTCGGAATCCGTGCTCTGGGAAGCTTCTGAAACTGAACTTTCTGTTGTTGTTTCACTCTCGTTTGAGGGTTTTTGTGAGCCTGAACATCCGGTTAAAAAAGGTGTACCGATAATAATGATTGATGAAACTGTGATCAAACCTGTAATTGTTATTTTTCTGTTTTTTAAAATATTCTTTTTTATCATTTTAACTCTCCTCGTTTTTTTTGATATTACTATATAATACTTAAAAGGTCAAAAAAACTTTTAAAAGTTTATCTTTAAAAATATTTTTTTTTTATTATCATATAAGATCCGTAATTCTCGTTTTAGATTTTTTCTGTTATTTAATAATACTTTTCCTGCCCTGAATAAAAGAAAAAATGGGATATATATCCTGTTTTCATAAAGAAAAGGGTGGGCTTCTTTATAATAATTTATATCAGGTATCAAACGCCGGAGCATATAGTTAGTTTTTGAACCGCTTTTTTTAATACGGCTTTTGATAAAATCTTCTTTTGTACAATATGAACCGGTAAAAGAAATATATGATAATAATTTCTTTTCTTTATCTTTAAGATTTGAAATGTTTAAATATGTTTTAGCAGGATCATTAAATAGATCATAAGAAATCTTTCTTAAATGTTTTTCAAATAAATGAATCCCCAGTTTCTTACATTCTGTATTAATGTATTTTCGATCAATCTTTTCTCCCTTAGATTTATTATATATAAATGAATCAGTGAGTGAACGTATGCCTGTTCCTCCTTCTTTGTAATGCTTATATGCATGAGCTGTCATGTATATATAAAAGTCTTCGTCAGAAAGATGATATCCGCATGAATCATTCTCATTTTTAATGAGTTTTTCCTGTATGTTATTATAATAATCTGTAAATCTTGTGCTGAAGGTATGCATAAACAATCTTGTATGGAATTCAAAGTTATAAACCGGGGGCTTTGTATATAAATCGTGGTTGGTAACGCCATGATCTTCCAATGTATAACCTTCATTAAGCATTATTTTTTTTAATACATCGCGTTTTTTTTCATCAAATAATATATCATTGTCAGACATTTCCCTCATTTCATACATAGGATAAAGATCCTGTAAGATGATACCTTTGAGAGGGCAGTAGCGGATATTGTTTTGTTCAAGTATCTTCATTAATCTGTTTCGTTCCGTATCAAAAAGAACTCTGCGTTTCAGAGCAGCACCCCGGACAGATTTCCATTTCTCCTGTATTTCTTCAGGAATAGTGTTTTTATTATAATTTGTTTTTTCTAAAGAAACAGAGATGATTGATCCAATGGTATGACGCTGGGATAGTAGGAGCAGATCATGATTATCTCTTAGCGTCATCTCACCTAAAACGGCTGATCTTCCATTTAATGAACATGCTGCTAAATATAATAATAGTTTGGTGCCTTTTCTTAATTTCATATTTTATCCCCAAATGATATTATTGACGTTTTTTCATAAACAAATTATATTAGAGTATAACATATTCAAGGAGAAGTAATAACTATGAAATTAAAAAAAGGCTTTTGTACCCAGAGAATATCTGACGGACAGGTTATGGTACCTACATCAGAGGCTGATACAGACTTTAGAGGGATTGTAAGAAACAATGAAACAGCAGCTTTTGTTGTAGATCTTTTAAAAAATGAGACTTCTGAAGATCAGATCATGCAGGCTCTTTGTGATGAATATGATGGCAATCCTGATAAAATGAGAAAAGATCTTTATGATGTTCTGGATAAATTAAGAGAAATCGGAGCTTTAGAGGAGTAATACATGAGGATAATCAATCCGGCTGATAAAGTATTAATGCAGCTTTTAG
>CACZTF010000124.1 GCA_902784025.1 uncultured Lachnospiraceae bacterium | reverse complement strand
TTATGATCCCGTAAAATGCATCGGATATATTGATGATAATGACAGAGATGTGAGTTTATCATGGAATGGCATACTTGACACTAATACGGTGGGGGATTATCCTCTCGAAGCTGTTGTGACTGATGATGCCGGTAATTCTTCGAGTGCGTCGATCACGGTACATGTGCTTGCTCCGGGAACTGCTATACCTAAAACACCCGATAATGTGCCCAGGATGTCATTTGCGGATTTTATTTCCGGCTATAAAAATGAAAATACCATGACAGGTATCGATGTTTCCAAATGGCAGGGAAATATTGATTTTAATGCTGTCAGCGCTGCCGGATGTGAATTTGTGATAATGCGTATGGGTATTACCGGCAAAGATTATTCGCTTGATCCCTGTTTTGTATACAATTTTGAAAGTGCGGGTGCTGTGGGATTAAAACGCGGTGTGTATATCAGTACAGCTGATTATGATGCCGAGCTCATGCGTATACATACCGAACAGATGCTTAATGATCTGAACGGTGCCGCACTTGATTTTCCGGTAGCATTTGACTGGGAACACTGGTCACAGATACAGGATTATGGAATGAATCTGAAGGATTTAAGGAATCTTTATACAGTATTCAAAGATGTATGTGAATCCCATGGATATCAGGCCATGATGTATTCGAGCATATCCAAATTAGATACTGTATGGACCATGGAAGAGAATTATACATTATGGCTTGCAAATTACACATCTAAAACAAATTATAAAGCAAGACCGTATATATTATGGCAAAAAGGTTACGGGAGCATACCGGGAATATCCGGAGATGTGGATCTGGATGTATATTATATACCTGTTCAAGGACAATAACTCTTCGTAAAACTTTCGTTTTGCGAAGAGTTGTATATAGCTTTATACAGTCCCCTGCACACAGATATCTGTTAAAAATCCATCCGATTTGATCAAATAATTAATCAAATATCAATATCCTCATCATCATTATCTTCATTGGATTTTTTCTTTTTAAGAATATCTTTGAATCCTTTTTTAGAAACGATCTTATCAACTTCTGCCTTAGGCAGTCTGACAAACCGGTCATTTTCATCAATATAATCGACCTGAATATATTTACGTGTATCCTGAGGCAGATTTTTGTTTTCAAGCCTGGCTGTAACAGCCGTACGGATCCATGCGTAAATTATCGCAAATAACGGAACGCCTACAAGCATTCCAACAGGCCCCCAGAGACCTCCGAAGAATGTTATCGCAAATATTACCCAGAAAGCAGATAATCCCGTGGATTGGCCCAGTATTGCGGGTCCTATGATATTTCCGTCAACCTGCTGCAGTATAAGTATCATAATGATAAAGTACAGTGCCTGCTTCGGATCGACCATCAATATCAGAAAAGCGCTGGGAATTGCTCCGATAAACGGTCCGAAATACGGTATAACATTCGTTACGCCGACTATCAGTGAAATAAGCGCCGCATAAGGGGTTCCTATAAGGGTTGTAAGTATAAAGCACAGTATTCCGATGATCAAAGAATCAACTATCTTACCGCCAAAGAATCCGAGAAATGTTTTATTAGTGAATCTGAGATTGTGGATAAATGCATTGGCATTTTCTTTCTTCAAAAATGCGTAGATGATCTTCTTGCCTCGTCCCAGGAAAAGTTCCTTACTGTTTATGATATAGATAGATATAAGCATTCCGAGGATGATATTAAACAGAGCTTTTATGAATGAAATAACACCTGTAGATAAACCTACAGCCCATTCCTGCGCACGACCTATCACATTTTCGGAGATCCAGTTATTTATCTGGTCATTATATTCTGTGAGGAATCTGTTCAGTTCTGTTTCAAGTCTCGGATATTTCACAAGCAATTCCCTGATCCAGTTAAGCAGATTATCGCGGTACTGAGGGAATTGTTTTGCGATGTTTTCTATACTGTCAATGATCTCGGGAATCACCAATGAGAAAAACAGGTAAAGGATTATTATCACGCATATGTATACAGTACAGATGGATATGACCCTGATATTTTTGTATACACGTTTTTTGCCTTTTTCATCCAGTTCTTTTCCAGTTTTTTTGTCACGGAAAAGCTTTTTCTGTCTTTTTTCGGCAAGTATGAACTTTTCTACTCTGTTAACCAGCGGAATAAGAAGATAAGCAATTACAAAACCGTTTATTATCGGAGATATGATCTTAAAGAACTTCCCTATCAGGTCTACAACTCCCTTCAGATTAAAAAGAAGAAAACCGAATAAGATTATGGCAGCTGCAGTAAGAAATGCAGTTATGCCCCAGTTCAGATATTTATTATCATTATTGAATTTCATGAAGGATTCCCCCGGTGAATTATGATTAATCAATAAATAATAACTTTAATCAGTATAACACACTTATCTTGCCAATAAAAATAGTTAATGGTAAAATTTTTATGTAAACGAGGTGTATATGTCTGCGGAACTGACTTATCATAAAAAAATTGAAATAAAGAACAAAAAGAAACTGGCAGAACTTGAACAGAAGCTGCCGGCTTTTTGCGCTGTCTTTTTTGTAGGAATGGCTCAGCGCGGTGCCAGTTCAAGAACGCTTGTAGCATATGCTTATGATATGGATATCTTTTTCAATTACATCAATAAGCTTATCCTTGAAAAGCCGTATGACAGTCTCCGCAAGATACC
>CACZTF010000123.1 GCA_902784025.1 uncultured Lachnospiraceae bacterium | reverse complement strand
TTATGGATATTATTGTGGTTTAACCGGTGGACATGATGATTTAAATGCTTATTCAATGACAAAAACCGAATATGACAAAGAGCTAAAACTCCTTACAAGCGGCAAAAAAATAAACTTCACATGGAAAGATTTCACATCAAAAAACATAAAATAAAAAATAGTATATAAAAAAATCCGGGTCAAGTGTGCGGAACAGAAAACAAAAAACACTGAATCAGTAATGTGAAAGGGTGGATATAAAAAGCGTTTCGGTGGTGGTGGAATCCAGAGAGCGAAACAATCTTTTATTTGTATGTAACACATGAAAAATAAAAGTGTATACATTTTTAAGTTACATTGAACGGAGGAAACGATCCAACAGGTTGCGAATAAATACTATGTATGGGATTTAAGCCGGATGGAAAAAACACAAAATTCCGATTAATATTTTTAGTAACAAGAACAGAAAAGAGTTATTTGTTTATTTAATGATTTGGTATTTTACAAGGAGGTTTATTATGAGAGAAATAAACAAAAAAATCAGAAAAAAAACTTTAATGATCGCAGCAGCATTTGGCATTTCAGTTTCGACAATTGGTTTGGCAGCTTGCGGCGATAATGGTAATACGGATTCCAAAGTGAATACCGGACAGGCTCAGGGAGATGAAAAGGCTGCAGCGCTCAGTGTTTCCGAAGATTTCTTACAGGCATTATGTGACGGAGATACGGAAAAAATGTTTTCACTTTCCACTGAATACAATAATGCATCGGTTGACGGGATCAAAGATAAATATGTTGAAACAATTGCAGATAATATGTCTAACCAGTTTGGATATGGTTACAAAATGGATCATAAATCAGCAGAAGATATGTACGATAAGATTTTTGAGATAACCGTAAATGATTATACTATAAATGATATTAACGAGAAAAACGGAAAGTACGTTGTGGACATGGTTGCTTCGGCTCCCAGTAATGACAACGGAAAGAATACAACAATGATACAATCGGCTACAGAAAACACAATAAATACCATGCAGGAAAAAATCTTCGACATGGTGGATTATAACGAGTATATGAATATATATCAAAAAGACGGACAAGATGCAGCAATGCAGTATTTATTTGATGCTATGATTCCTGAGTTTACAGTCGCATATTTCAAAGAAATAGAAGATAATATGGTCTACGAAGATTACAAAGGTAAACTTACGGTGGAAAAAATCGGTGACAATTATTATATAAGTGATATTGATGGGAGTACTGTGTCAGAATATATTGAAAATACGTTAAACGCTTTTTCGGGAGGCATAAGTTCAGGGAGTTGATTGAACTCAACTGAAACAATGTGAGCCAAAACAATAAGATCAACACTATAAGCCACGGAGGTGCAAAATGAGAAAAACGGGAACAATCGGACTTATTAGTCTGTGTGGTGCGGTGATGGCAGCGGGGGTTGCATTTGCAGGATGTTCAGGATTTGGTGGCGGGCAGAAGACTGAAACGACCACTTCAGTGACTGATACAGAAAAGCCGACCGTTGAAACAGTTAAGGCAACAACTGCGACAACTTCAACTACGCCGGAAACCACAACAACGAAGGAAGAAAAAACTACAGAGGCTGCCGGGCTCAGTCATGAAAGCAGCGAAAAAAAAGAGAATACAACCGGGAATAAAACTTACGACAATGATTATATTTTCCCGGATTCCGATTCCCGGAAGCTTAGCAGGGATGATCTTAAGGGATTTGATGTGGCGATGGTACGTCGTGCCAGAAATGAGATTTTTGCACGTCACGGTTTTATTTTTAATGACGAGGGGCTGGACAGCTATTTTCAAAGCAAAAGCTGGTATAACGGCACTGTTCCGCCGGAAGAGCATTCTAATGTAAAGCTGAATGAATATGAGGCGGCAAACCGTGATCTGTTTCTGGAGGTTGAGGATGAGATGCTGCATGATTTGTACGGGGAGGTGCTTGGAAACGGGAAGTATATAATATACTCGATGGCGCATCTTGATACTGATGGGGTTAAGGAGCTGGTGGTTTCGGAATACATCAGTACTGCCGGTGAAGGTTACGGTAATAATGTGGATATTTATACTTATAAAGACGGTCGTGTAAGCTTTGTGGGACATATAGTGGGTTCATTTATGCCTTTGCAGTACAGCAGTTCCAGAAAAAGCATACTTTATGCAAGAGGCGGTGGAGGATCTATAGAGGATATTTTCTATAGTGTAAACGGTACTAAGCTTATTAGAGAAGAATACTTGGCGACAACTGATCTTGAACCCAAGTATTACCATAACTACAGATCTGATGATGCCAATACGGAAATAGGTATATATGATTATGAGGATGAAATAAGCCTGGATGAGTATAAGAGGGGACGTGATAAGCTTAAGGAAGGTATGGAAGACATGGTGTTTGAAAAGCTGTAATGGAAAGTAAAGCTCGGAGTATTGGCGTATGGATCTTTCAATATACAAAGAAGTAATAACAGAAAATGATTTGATCATAAGAACATATGAGCTAGAGAAGGAGTTATATAGTCGTTTTGATGATCAGCTGAATGACATCGCCGGGGATGATAAATATATATTGTATTATAAATATTACAGTATTAAAAAGGAAACGCCAAACCCGGAGGTTTATGTAGTTGGACGAAACCAAAACATATTTAAAACAAAGCATCATTTTGAAAGGTTACAGACTTTACTAGAAGATATAGGAGAAGAATGCTTTCGGTCAGTTACAGCCTATTTTTTTGAAAAAAGAACAGGCAATTATTGTTTTCAGGTTAAAATGACAACCGGTAATAAATATTTTCTTTTAATTATTGACAATAAGTTGAAAGCTTACTTTGAAAACAATACAGAGCTTTCGTTACGGATGGTGGAAAATATCAGCATATCGGACAGGTGTGATGAAGCCTTAAAAATGATGAATAAATATTATCATATTAGTTTTAGGAATAGAAATGAACTGTTATTTTTGATACATGATTATTTTGAAAAAGTCCTTAATTATAAAAAGCGAACCTTAAAAAAGGTAATCAGTGAAACTATCGATTTTATTGTTGGCAAAAAATGTGAAATGATAAAAGAAGGAACTACTTCTGATTTTGCTTCTTTAAGTAAGGAGTTGCAGATTAAAATATTGCAGGAGGCAGTAGAAAAAAAAATTCATGTTAAAGATACAACCGCATATAAGGAAAAACCGGGTAGTGATGAGGAAGCAGAAAAAAAGTATGCGTATTTCAGTAATAATTATTATGAGCTTTTAGGATTATGTCATAATAATGATAAAAAACTGATAGAAGATGTACAGAAAATAGTGGCTCAGTACGAGGATATCGATGAAACGGCTGTTAAGAACCTGGAGAAGTTTAAGAATTTATACGATGATGATCAGATAAGCAAGAAGGAGTTTTATGAGATATGTGAAGAGATTTACAAAAGAAACAATTCGTTGCCGGTGATCATTGCTTTAAAGTGTTTAGTAAAAAACGCAAAGAGATTTATCCAAACTAAATATTTCAAAAAAGGAAAATATGACTATGTTTGGGAAACTAAATCCATAAACAATTTCACTAAAAATTTTTTTAAAAGTATGATTCTGAACCAATGATTTAGTCTTTGTTCAGATAGATAAGTCAGGATAAGTGAGAGCGGGGTAACAGCAGGCCTGTGTAAGGTAAAGAAGACATGGTGTTTGAGAGGTTGTGATATTTCATGTATGAGAACAGATTTGCAGAGTCGGAAGAGCATATTTTAGAAATTGTTGAAAAAAGCAAAAGACTGTATCCGGATTTAGAGGACAGAAATAATTTCTTCAGGGGTGTGGCAAAAGATTACTTATTTTTTTCGCAGCCTGAATTGACGTCAGGTATGAAAAAAAAAGAGATAGAGCATTATATAACCCACGGTCTTTTAAATACAAAAACTTACGTATTTTCAGAATATGCCTGTCTGTTTGCAGAGTATTTTGAGATCGTGTATGGTATATCGTCTCAAAAACTGCTTGAGGAACTGTCTATTATACCGGACAGTTTAGTGATAAACGAAGGTCTGACAAAGGAATTCAGGACATTTAGTGATGCGGCAAGGATTGCCGTTCTGGAAGAGGCAATAAGCAAAAAAGTAAAAATAACAGAAACAGATATCTATCGGTATGAATACGCTCAAATATATGCCGATGCTGCTGAACCACAAGATGAATCTGTTCTTTTGCCGGAAAAAGGCGTGGATAAATCAGATGAAACTGAAAATATCCGCACGGACGATGCAGATAATGGGAACAGGATTAAAAAGAATACTTACTATGATGATAAAAATAAAAATAAAGGAGTAGACGGCTGGTCGGTATTGAGGGTACTTCTGTTTTTAGGATTTACTATTTTGATTATTATACTTAGGGGGGTTTTAAAAGGTTTATTTATGGGTAAATGATTTTTTATCGGAGAATGTATTATGATAATGGGAAGTGACGGTGGAATCCGACTTATGAAAAAACAGAAAGAGCTTTTTGAGAGAGGTGAAATAACCGGAGACGAATTTTTTAAGCGTTGCGATGACATTTACATGGTA
>CACZTF010000122.1 GCA_902784025.1 uncultured Lachnospiraceae bacterium | reverse complement strand
TACTTTTTCATATGAATTTCTGATCTATATAGGCAATTTCCTTTTGCATAACAGATTGTTCGTACCTTTTTACATCACAAGGATCATTATGCCTGAAGTTGTTTATACTGTTCTCATCATGCTGGCTCTTTATAAGCCGCTGCAGCTTTTGAACAGGCTGGTAGAAAGCAAAAAGGTAAAAAAGGCTAGAGAGTTAAATGAAAAGATTTCTTAAAAAATTAGCATATATATTCCGATACAGGCTTATCATCATAGCTGTAGCGTTCGGAGTTCTGTTTTCTATCCTGGTGGCACATGTTTTCAGGATACAGATCATTGACGGTTCCGACTATATGGAGAGTCTTTCCACATCCATAGAGAAACAGGTTTCCACCCCCGCTTCCCGCGGAAGGATATTTGACAGAAACGGGAATCTCCTTGCTTATGATGAACTTACTTATGCTGTAAATATAAGTGACAGCGGTATATATTCTAACAAAAAAGAAAAAAATGCAACCGTTAATAACACGATAATAAATACACTCAGACTCATCAAGCAGTATGGTGACAGTTATTCCAACGATTTTAATCTTGGTTTTGAAGAGGGCAGGGGGTTTTATTTTAAAGTGGACGGTGATTCCAGGAACAGGTTTTTAAGAGACTGCTACGGCGTTGCTACGGTGGATGAACTTACTGAAGAAGAAAAGGCTGTGACTGCCGAAGGTCTTGCACAGTATCTTATTGATAATTATATGATAGACAGAGACAACCTTTCCGCAGAAGAACTGATAGAGTTGTTTTACCTTCGGGTAAATATGACCGCAAATTCTTACTCTCGATACAGAAGTTTTACCATTGCAAATGAGGTAAATGATGAGACGATGGCGGCCATACTTGAGGCGTCTAATTCTCTTACCGGTGTGACTGTTGATGAGAATTATGTAAGAAGATACAACGAGGCAAAGTATTATTCCGGGATCATAGGGTATACAGGTGTCGTAAGTACCGATCAGCTTGAAGAACTTCAAAAAAGGAATCCTGACTATGATATGAATGACGTAGTAGGAAAAGGCGGAGTAGAAGAGACCTTTGAGGAAACCCTGTCCGGTCAAAAGGGTGTAAAAAAAGTATATCTTGATAATGTGGGACATATTACTGAAGTCATATCTTCTACTGAGTCAGTGGCAGGCCACGATATCTACCTGACAGTTGATACGGATCTGCAGAAAAAACTTTATGATATCATCGAAGACAAACTTACGGATATAATTTTAGAGTATCTCAGGGACTCCGGACCGAAATATGAGTTTACTTCCGAAGGTGTAATGGACAAGATATATATATTGATGCCTGAGGTTTATTCTTCATTTATCAATAATAATCTTGTCTCTCTGTCATCACTTAGCAATCCTTCTACAGATCTTGAAAAGAAGGTTCATTCTGAGTTTGAAAAGGGCCAGGCAAAAGTAGTTGACTGGCTCAGAGCAGAGATGAAGGGAGACGGAACACCATATGAAGATCTGCAGGACTCTGAAAAGGAATATGTGTGGAGAGCTTTTGAGATACTTATATCATCAGGCATCATAGATTCTTCTGTATTATATCTGGAAAATGAAACGGTTGAGAAATGGAATAACGGCGGTGATCTGAGCTTCAGGCAGTTTTTGGAATATTGCATAGCAGAAGGAAAGGTGAACTTTAATTTCTTTTCGAATGAAACATATGCAGAAGCCGAGGAACTGTATAATGCCATAGCTGATCATACGGCAGAGCTAGTAAAGGAAGACAGGACATTTACTATAGATGTATATAAAAGACTCTGTGAGGACGGAAGTATTACAGGAGTCCAGATGTGTTCTCTTCTTTATGACCAGGGATATCTGTCGAAAAATGATTCGCTTTACGGAACACTTTCAAGCGGAAATATGACCGGAAAGGAGTTTATAGAAAGTGCGTTAAGGGAAAAGATACTTACACCGGGAGAACTCGGGATACATCCGAGTTCCGGAGCGGGTATAATAACAGATCCTTATACCGGAGAACTTCTTGCCTGTGTTTCATACCCGGGATATGATAACAACAGACTGACAGGGGATATGGATACCTCTTATTATGCAGGTCTCCAGTTTAATGCGGCAGCTCCCATGCTTAACTGGGCGACCCAGGCAAAATGTGCTCCCGGATCTATTTTTAAGCTCTGTACGGCGATAACTGCTCTTGATACCGGCGTTGCAGATGCGTATACAGATGTGTATTGTGAAGGCGTATACACAGATATCGTTCCTTCTCCCAGGTGCTGGGTATTTCCGAGTATGCACGGAACAGAGACGATGTCCACGGCTATAAGGGATTCCTGTAATGTGTTCTTCTATACCATGGGTAATCTTATCGCTTCGTCAAGGGACGGAGTGTATGATTCGGATTATGGTACAGACAAGCTTGCGGAATATGCTTCAAGGCTGGGGCTTGCAACAAAATCCGGAATAGAACTGCCTGAGTCAGAGCCGAAGGCCTCGGATTCGAATGCCATAGCTTCTGCTATAGGTCAGGGAACAGCTTCATTTTCATGTGTGAATATAGCACGTTATGTCTCAACTATCGTAACCGAGGGAGAATGTCATGATTCAAATATAATCATGAAGATCACGGATCACGAAGGAAATGTCATAAGCGAGCATAAAAACGAGGTTGTGTCCACCATGGATGATGTGGAACAGGAACATTGGGAGACCGTGAAATACGGCATGCGTCTGGCAACAGATACGTATGAGGCACTTCAGGGGGATCCTTACGGTATAGCTTGTAAAACAGGAACCTCCCAGCCCAGTTTATATGAGCCGGATAATGCTACTTTTGTTTCCTATGCTCCGTATAATGATCCGGAGATCACTTTGTCGATCGAGATACCTTTTGGATATACTTCTATATACAATACCGAGATCGCCAAGGATTTTTATCAATATTATTTTGATGAGTATAGTGCTTCAGGCACTAACTGATACAGTACTAAAAGAAAAGGAATATGCTCAGAAAATACAATATAAAAAATTACAATTTCATACTTCTTGCTCTTGTATTGACAGCGACTCTTTTCGGACTTGTTCTGATCAATTCGGCTGATCCGGATTATACACTTCGTCAGGGGCTTGGTATCGCAGCAGCAACAGTGTGGATGATATTTCTGTCATTTGTTGATTATAACAGGGTATTAAAGCATTATAAATTGTGGTATGTTCTTTCACTGGTGCTTCTCGTGCTTGTTCTGGTAGTGGGAAAGACTGCAATGGGGGCTCAGCGGTGGATACCTGTGGGACCTATTAACATACAGCCGTCTGAGGTTACAAAGATCCTTCTTGTCATGTTTCTTGCCAGGAGACTGTGTTTGAACAGATCAAGGATAGATACCTGGAGATTTATTTTGACAACGATGGGTATCCTGATAATACCTCTTATATTACTGGTATCAGAACCTGATCTTTCACAGACTATTCTGACGTTTATCATACTTTTTATAGTGTTCTTTTGCGGAGGATTGCCTTATAAAAAGCTGGGTATCATATTGGCGGTGGTAGTACCGGTTGTGATAATATTGCTTGTCTATGTGCAAAATCCCGACCAGAAATTGTTAAAACCTTACCAGTGGCTCAGAGTTATGTCATTTATCGACCCTGAGAATTACGATGACAGTGTATACCAGCAAAGAAATGCCGTAACAGCCATCGGATCCGGAGGATTATCGGGTAAAGGGCTTAATAACGAGGATCCCACGTCTCTTCTGAATGCTGATTCCATTCCTGAGGCGCATACGGATTTTATATTTGCCGCATTGGGAGAGCAGCTGGGATTTGCAGGATGCATGTTTGCACTTGGACTGCTTGGTGCGATCGTCTATGTTTGTATCATGATAGCAGTAAGGACAAAAGATTATGCAGGCAGGCTCGTGGTTATAGGAGTGGCTGCCCATGTGGGTATGCAGACTGTGCTCAATATTGGTGTTGTTACAAGATTATTGCCGAATACAGGGCTCGCCCTGCCCTTTTTCAGTTACGGTATAAGTTCACTGATAGCATTGTATACTGCAATGGGTATAGTACTTAACATCAGTCTGCAGAGAGAACCTTTCAGGGAAAAAGATCTGTACACCAAAGATTTTGTTGATGTAAAAAGCTTTAGAAACGATAAGGGGAGATATAAAAAAAATTATAAAAGACGTACAGGCTGAAACTAAGTCATTTATATTGGCGCTCATGGGGATTAATCATTATGACAAATGAAAAACATGCAAGGAAACCCTGGATCATTATCCTGATCTTTTCGGCTATCATTGCATATATCATAGTTGTTCTTATAACATCTTTTTTCAGGAAAAAAGGAGCTGTGATATATGAGATAACGAAAGGAAGTGTTTCGGAGTCTATGGTAGTGTCAGGCATCATTCTGAGGGATGAGAAGGTGTTTGAAGCGGAAGAAAGCGGAGAGATAGAATATTACCAAAGCTCAGGCTCTAAAGTTAAAGTAGGTGATATGATATATTCGCTGGATAAGACAGGTGAAGCGGCGGATATTTTAAGGGAATACGCCGGAAACGGAGAGCCGTTTAGTGATGAGGAAAAATTCCAGATACGATCATTACTGTCCGGTTTCAGATCAAAATATGAAACAGTTGGATTTGAGGGGCTTTATGAAACAAAAGCCGGTATGAGTTCAATAATATTGAACTCAGTTAATGAGTTAGCATCACAAAATGATAAAGACGGTCAGAACGGGGATAGTATCAGCGATTCGATCCGTTTTTTCAATACCGATACAGCGGGATATATAGTATTTTCTTCCGACGGATATGAAGGATTAAAAGCAGACAGTATATCTGATGATATGTTTGATCCCGACAAATACAATAAAACAAGCGCCGGTATAAAAAGAAGCGTAGAGGCGGGAGATCCTGTATACAGACTGATAACCGGTGACGGATGGAATATTTACTGTAAACTTACTTCTGAACAGGTGGAACAGTATGATCTTGCAGATAAAAAAACTGTTAGTGTAAATTTAAGTAAAGCGGGTACCGTTTCAAAAGCTAATTTTGAAATAATACAAAAGGGAGATACTCCATATGCCCTTATTTCGCTGAATAAGTATGTAATGAACTATGCGGGCGACAGATACGGGGATTTCGAGATATCCTCAAGTGAGAACAGCGGTCTGCAGGTTCCGAATTCTGCCATTGTAACGAGCGGGTTCTACAGGATCCCCCGGGAGTATCTGACAAAGGGTGATAATTCAGACGCAGAAGGCTTTATAATTGAAGATGAAAACGGGGCAGTATTTAAAAAGGCAGATATCGAATTTAAAAATACAGATCATGTTTTTGTAAAACCCGAAAGCATTAAGGAAGGAAGTGTGCTTATTATGCCGGATTCCGATGAAAGGTTTAAGGTCTCAGAAACACATCCTGTAAAAGGAGTATTTCTGGTGAATAGCGGCTATACCGTTTTTAAGGCGATAGATGTGATCTCGGAAAATAATGAGTATTCGGTATTGAATGAAGATACTTCAGGGGTGAGATTGTATGACAGGATCTTGCTGGATGCTTCCGGATATAAAGAAGGAGATGTAGTGTACTGATAAACAGCGGAGAAAAAAATGCTGTATCATTACGGGAGAAAAAAATGGTAAGTGAAAACATAGAATCAGTAAAAAGAAATATATATGAAGCATGTAATAATTGCGGAAGGGATCCGGATTCCGTAAAGCTTATCGCAGTGAGCAAAATGAAACCGTCCGAAATGATCATGGAGGCATATGATCACGGATGCCGTTCATTTGGTGAGAATTACGTACAGGAACTTTTGCAAAAATCAGACGAACTCCCGCCGGATATCGAGTGGCATATGATAGGTCATCTGCAAAGAAATAAAGTAAAATATGTGGTGGGAAGGGTCGCTTTGATCCATTCGGTAGATACCCTGCGTCTTGCAAAGGAGATAAATGACCGGTCTGCCGTAAAAGGGATAACAAGTGAGATACTGGCTGAAGTAAATGTGGCAGGAGAAGAAAAAAAATACGGATTTGATACTGATAGTGTCATGGGATTTGTTCAAGAAGTATCATCACTTAAAAATATAGTTTTAAACGGACTTATGACAAGTGCTCCTTACGTAACCGATCCTGAAGAAAATCGCAGATTTTTCAAGATTTTACGTGAATTGTCTGTTGACATAGATAAAAAAAACATTGATAATGTAAAGATGAGGGAATTATCAATGGGAATGACAGGGGATTACAAGGTGGCGATCGAAGAGGGCGCTACCATGGTTCGTGTAGGCACGGCTATTTTCGGAGCACGTGATTACGGAGGTATTTCATGAAAGTTTTTGAAGGTTTTACCAGTATTTTCAGAAGTGATGATTACGATGATGACGATTTCGTAAATGAAGAAGATTACATCGACGATTACGATGACGAAGACTACGGAAGCGACAAAAAAGATATCAAAGCAAAGAGAAACAAGGATAAGAAAAGCACGTTTTTCGGGAATCTGAGAAAAAGTGCAAGAGAAGAAAAAGAAGAAGTTCCGGAAAAAGATGATTATGATTTCAGATCAGATGCGTCCCTTTATGATGAGGATGATGCAGATACGGATATGTCATTTAGTACGGGCAGATCAGGAACGGCACCGGGAAGTACACCGTCTTCATCAGATTATGGTACTTCATCGGTAAGGTCCTTTGATGCGAGAACACAGGAGAGACATACAAGGGTGGAAAATCCTGTTGAGAGAAAGATCGTTCCTCTCCGTAATTCATCTTCAAAAGGATTTGAGGTCGTTGTCATTCATCCGAAATCCATGGAGGACGGTAATGAGATAACTGATACTCTCCTGTCAGGCAGAGCAGTTGTTCTGAATCTTGAAGGGATAAATCCTGATGTTGCACAGCGCATTATTGATTATTCAGCGGGTTCATGTTATGCCATGAGAGGAAATCTTCAGAAGATCAGTAACTACATTTTTCTTGTAGCGCCTTCAGGCGTGGATATTTCCGGGGATTTTCAGAACGTGTTAAATCCGGGAACGGAGTCTTTAGGGTACAGTGATGATTTCCGCTTTAACTGATAAGGAACTGATTTATGTCTAAAAGGATAGATGTTACATCACATAAAACAGATGATTCTTTTTCTTACGATATAGTGATCACCGACGGGTTCCGGGAGCTTGGTTCGCTCTTGGAGCCTGTTTTAAAAGAGGGTAAAAAAGCAGCCCTGATCTCGGACGAACAGGTTTATGGGCTATATGGTAAAGAAATAGAGGATATTTTGGATGAGATGGGGATATCCTGTTCCGTATTTGTGTTTGCGGCAGGAGAAGAGAGCAAAAATCTGGATACTGTCCGGGATGCATATGAGTTTTTGATAAAGAACAGGTTTGAAAGACGCGATGTTTGTATAGCATTGGGCGGTGGCGTTGTGGGGGATCTTACAGGATTTACCGCAGCTACATATCTGAGGGGTATTTCTTTTATACAGATACCTACAACCCTTCTTGCACAGACTGATTCCAGTATAGGCGGAAAAACAGGGGTTGATTTCAAACATTTTAAAAATATGGTCGGAGCCTTTCATCAGCCTTTACTTTGTTATATGAATATGAGCACTCTTAAGACTTTGGACAGGCGTCAGTTTCTTTCCGGTCTGGGAGAGGTGATAAAAGCTTCATTGATAAAAGATGAAGGTTTTTATAATTGGATCAGATCCCATTTTGCAGAGATTGATTCGCTGGAGCATGATGCTTTGGAAGAAATGATCTACAGAGCCTGTGTGATTAAGCGTGATATTGTCCAGAGAGATCCGACAGAAAAGGGTGAAAGAGCTCTTCTGAATTTTGGACATACCCTTGGACATGCAGTGGAAAAATGTGCCGGATTCTCATTTTTTCACGGGGAGTGTGTTGTACTCGGTATGATAGCAGCACTTTATATTTCCATGAAAAGAGGTTATATAACAGAGACAGAGTATGATGAAGCGTATGAGCTTTTCAGATCTTTCGGTTATACCATGAAGATCGGGGGATTATCAAAGGAAGAAGTTATCGATGCAGTCAGATCTGATAAAAAGGCAGAAGCGGGAATAGTAAAATTTATCTTATCTGAAAGGATCGGTTCGGCCGTAATAGTACGGGACGTAACCGATCAGGAAATGGAAGAAGCCCTGGATATGATATTTGAATGAAATAATAGGAGAGTATTTTGTTTTGAAAAAAAAGTTTCTATGGTTTTTTATCTTTTCAGGGATATTAGTCTTTTTTGATCAGCTTACAAAGATAATTGCTGCGAATACTCTTAAGGGTAATCCTCCGGCAAGCGTGATACCGGGTATATTGGAATTCAGATATGTTGAAAACAGGGGTGCTGCCTGGGGTATGATGCAGGGGGCGGGTATATTTTTTATCATCCTGACTATAGCGGTTATGGCCGGAGTTATCTTCCTTGTCACAAAGATCCCTCAGGTAAAGCGTTTTCGTCCGCTTATGGCTTTTGCCATCCAGCTTTTTGCGGGAGGTGTAGGGAATCTTATAGACAGGATAGGACTTCATTATGTAAGGGATTTTATATATTTTAAAGTAATAGATTTTCCGGTATTTAATGTGGCAGATGTATGTGTGACATGCGGAGTATCTCTGCTGGTCATTTTGGTTATATTTGTATACAGGGAAAAGGATTACGAAATGTTCAAAAAAAAGAAGATCAAAACAGAATGAGAAGTCGTTAAGTACGGAGACGGATTATGGAATACGACGACGATGTAAAAGTACAGGTTTCTGAAACTCATTCAGGAGAACGTATAGATTCATTTCTTGCAGAAATATATTCTGATATTTCAAGAAGTGCGATCCAGAAAGCGATAAATAACGGTACGGTCCTGTGTAACGGAAAGCCTGTGAAAAACAACAAAAAAGTCAAAACCGGAGATATCCTTGGAGGCGCGATAACAGTAGAAAGGGGACTGACTACTGCAGCGCCGGTAAACATACCTCTTGATATTGTTTATGAAGATGAGGATGTGGTGGTCATAAACAAGCCGCGTGGGATGGTAGTTCATCCGGCTCCCGGTCATGAGCGCGATACCCTTGTAAATGCCTTATTATACCATGAGCACGGAAATGTATCAGATATAAACGGTCTTCTCCGTCCCGGTATTGTGCACAGGATAGACAGGGATACATCGGGATTATTAGTTTGCGCCAAAAACAATTCTGCACACATGAAGCTGGCAGTACAGCTTAAAAAACATACGGTAAAAAGAAAATATGTTGCTCTTTGCTATAATCCGTTCAAAGAAATGAGCGGAACGGTTGATGAGCCTCTTGCAAGAGGAAAAGTCGAAAGAAAAAAGGTCGTCGTTGACCGGATTTCCGGCAGAAGGGCAGTAACTCATTATAAAGTATTGGAAAATATCGGAAACTATGCATATATAGAATGTGAGCTCGAAACGGGAAGGACTCATCAGATAAGAGTTCATATGAAATATATAGGTCATCCCCTTGTGGGTGACCCTGTTTACAGCACGTCGCGTCCGCCTTTTAATACAAATGGACAGCTGCTTCACGCAGGACTTTTGGGATTTCATCATCCCTCGGGCGCAAAATATGTGGAATTCCATGCACAGCCTCCCGAGGATTTTAAACGGGCCCTTGAGATGCTGAGAAAATTATAGATAACATAGTCGTTTTGATGGATTATTTTCCGCTAAAGCACAGAAACAGACGGAGGTTAAAATGAACGAGAAAACAGTGATCACGATAGGACGACAGTACGGAAGCGGCGGACATGAGATAGGAAGACGTCTTGCCGATAAAATGGGTGTAAGATGCTATGACAAAGAGCTTCTTGAACTTGCTGCAAAAAACAGCGGGCTTGCGGAGGAGTTGTTTGATAAACAGGATGAAAAGCCGACCAGCTCACTTCTTTACTCTTTAGTAATGGACACATATTCTTTCGGATACAGCGATGCATATAGTGATATGCCCATAAATCAGCGTATATTTCTTGC
>CACZTF010000121.1 GCA_902784025.1 uncultured Lachnospiraceae bacterium | reverse complement strand
AGGGTCTCTCTGGGCGTAGGACTGAAGTCTCACGCCCTGCTTGAGCTGTTCCATATCATCGATGTGATTCATCCATTTTCCGTCGATAACTTTAAGAAGGATAACTCTCTCCATCTCCCTCATCTGTTCGGGATCTGCAAACAAAGCTTCTTTCTCTTCATATTTTTCAACAGCCTTCTTTGTAAGAGATTCCTTAAGAGCTTCTTTAGTGCTCACCCCTTCTTCAAAGGTAACAGGGTCGAGAGGTATCACGGGCAGAACAAGCTCATCTATCTCACTATAATCCCAGTCCTTGGGATTTCCATCGGTAAATCCTGTCATATCAACGGAATTATTGATGAAATCACCTATCATCTTGATGATGGAAGGACGCATGTTCTGGTTATCAAGGACACGGCCTCTTTCATGATACATGATCTCACGCTGCTCGTTCATTACTTCATCATACTGAAGCAGCTGGCTTCTGATACCGTAGTTATTTATCTCGATCTTCTGCTGTGCACGCTCAATAGCCTTTGTGAGCATCTTATGCTCTATCTCGGTATCTTCGTCAACCCCCAGGGCATTGAAAATACCCATGAGACGCTCCTGGCCAAAAAGCCGCATCAGATTATCCTCAAGTGAGATATAAAACTTTGACTCTCCGGGATCTCCCTGACGTCCGGAACGTCCGCGCAACTGGTTGTCTATACGGCGTGATTCATGTCTTTCGGTACCGATAACCTTCAGGCCTCCGGCTTCACGCACCTTCTCTCTGTCACGTATAACCTGGGGATAATATTCTTTAAATTTCTCAACAAAAATCTTTCTCGCCTCTATAGCATCCTCTACAAACTTATATTCTTCAGATTCCTTATCCTCTATTGTTCCGAGCTTTTCTTCAAGCGTCGGAAGTACGTCATCCTTTATGTGGGAATCTTCCAATACGTCAGGCATATCTTCCAGTTTTATGTAGGACATACCTTCGGGCGCAGTCTTGCCTTCACCGGGCTCTCCGAGGATAAATCCCAGATCTATATGTTCTGTAGATTCTATCAGGACATCCTCTGAATATCCCTTTTTCTTCACCTCGTTCCTTGCCATCATTTCGGCATTTCCACCAAGCATGATATCGGTTCCTCGACCGGCCATGTTCGTAGCTATCGTAACGGTTCCCGGCTTTCCGGCCTGGGCTACTATCTCCGCCTCTATCTCATGAAACTTAGCATTCAGAACCTGATGGGGTATACTCTTTTCCTTAAGGAGCTTTGAAAGCTCTTCGGAAGTTTCTATGGTCACGGTACCTACAAGAACAGGCTGTCCTTTTTCTATGGATTCCTCGATAGACTGTCTTACTGCATTAAACTTTCCGGACTTGGTCTTGTAAACCGCATCATTGCTGTCCACACGTACTACCGGCTTGTTAGTGGGTATCTCCACAACATCCATCTTATAAGTTTCCCTGAACTCTTTTTCTTCCGTAGCAGCAGTACCTGTCATACCTGCCTTCTTTGTAAATTTATTAAAGAAGTTCTGGAATGTGATAGTAGCAAGAGTCTTGCTCTCTTTTTTTATCTGTACGTGCTCTTTTGCTTCTATAGCCTGATGAAGACCGTCAGAATAACGTCTTCCGGGCATGATACGTCCAGTGAACTCATCAACGATTATGACTTCATTATCTTTTACTATATAATCCTTATCCCTGTGCATGAGATTATGCGCACGGAGAGCAAGTGTAACATTATGCTGTATATCTAAGTTCTCAGGATCTGCATAATTATCCAGGTGGAAGAACTCTTCAACCTTATGTACCCCCTGCTCTGTAAGGTTAACTACTTTATCTTTCTCATTTACAACGAAATCACCATCTTCCTCTATCTCTTCCTGCATGATAGCCTTGATCTTGGTCATCTCGCCCTTAAACTCACCTTTTTCGAGTCTCTTAGCCAAAACATCACAAAGCTCATACAGCTTGGTAGATTTCCCGCTCTGTCCTGAAATAATGAGAGGTGTACGCGCTTCATCGATAAGAATGGAATCCACCTCATCAACGATAGCATACTTAAGACCGCGGAGCACCTGCTGCTCTTTGTAAATGGCCATGTTATCACGAAGGTAATCAAATCCCAGCTCGTTGTTAGTAACATATGTTATATCACATGCATAAGCGGCTCTTCTTTCCGCATCCTTCATATCGTGCAAAATAACGCCTACGGACAGGCCCAGGAACTTATGCACAAGCCCCATCCACTCGGCATCTCGCTTTGCCAGGTAATCATTTACCGTAACTATATGTACACCTTCTCCTTTAAGAGCATTCAGATATGCGGGACACGTAGATACAAGAGTCTTACCTTCACCGGTCTTCATCTCTGCTATACGGCCCTGATGAAGAATGATACCTCCGATAAGCTGCACATCAAAGTGTCTCATTCCCAAAACCCTGTCAGCCGCCTCGCGCACAACAGCAAAAGCCTCCGGAAGAAGACTGTCAAGATCTTCCCCGTTTGCAACACGCTCCTTAAACTCTGCAGTCTTGCCCTTTAACTGTTCATCCGTAAGGGTTTTAAGATCTTCTCCCAATTCATTGATCTTTTCTACGATCGGCAAAACTCTTTTAACCTCGCGCCGACCATGCGAGCCAAACATTCTTTGAGAAAGTCCCATATTAAAAAATATCTCCTTCTGTATGTCTATAATATCTATCTGAGTAAAAAGGTGTAATACCCGGTCATTGTGCTATATCGTATGCTGCCGGCAGATCATTCTTTTACACAAAAAACAACCCCCTTGCCGGTATGTCTTAAAGGATGCAAATATCCCCCTCGACTGACCTGTATAAACAGGCGCAAAAATAACACTTGCAAACAGATATTATAACATTATGGTATTATTTAGGCAATACCTTTATTGTTAATGGTCAGGCAGAAAAAACAACCTGATCTCCTAATAAAAAAGGGAGCCGAATTGCTGCGGCTGCCCTTTTCGTTAGCGACTCATAAAAAATCTCAGTCAAGCTCCGGCTCGATAAGCCCGTATGTGTTTCCTTTTCTCTTATACACAACATTAACCTCTTCGGTCTCCGCGTTAAGAAAAACGTAGAAATTGTGTCCCAGAAGCTCCATCTGTACACATGCATCCTCGGGATACATGGGCTTTATACCAAAATGCTTTGTGCGGATGATCTCTACTTCTTCACCTTCTTCCCCGGCTGCTTCATCTTCATAATCATCCATGAATTCATCTGCAAAATCAGCTGCATTCTGCTTTTTATCAATGATCTTGTTCTTATATTTCTTAAGCTGCCGTTCTATAACCTCTTCGACCAGGTCTATAGATACGTACATATTATCACTTTCCTGCTCGCTTCTGATTATGTGCCCCTTAACAGGTATGGTAACCTCTATCTTCTGGCGTTCCTTCTGAACACCCAGGGTAACATGAACTTCTGTCTCTGAAGCGAAAAACTTATCAAGCTTTCCGAGTTTCTCTTCTACTGCGTCACGTAAAGCATCAGTAACTACAATATTCCTTCCGGTAATAATGAATCGCATGATGATCATCTCCTTTTTTCTTTTTACAGTTACACTATATCAAAATCAATCTCTTCATAATCATAGTCATCAGTGCTGAGATCCTCCCACTCCTGCTCGGACTGTGCACATATCACACGCCATGAATCGCGCTCGATCTGAAGGTTAGAATGGCTGCGGTAATAATCCTCATCCTGAGCCGCAGTGATAGCTTCATTCTTGTCCTCATATTTCTCACAGTTCTTGATGCTTCCATCCTCTACATTCTTGCGAAAAACGTAAAAAAACATATCTGAATCCTCCATATTTTTTATTTTTATCAGTATATCACAAAAACCCCGTCCTGCATATACTCATATTGGTTTATTGCCTGTATTTTTCAAAGCCTGTAAAAATATTTCCCGGTCATTATTTTGTAAGTCCTTTTTCTATCTCAAAAAAATATCCGGCTGCTTTATCGTTACCGGCTTCTTTAAAAGCCTCTCCGGACGCATGGACTATTCTCAATATATTGCGGTCAGGTCCGTAAGGTATCCCGTTCATTTTTAGTATATCAGCGGCTCTTTCATCAGAAGGCACCTTAAATCCTTCCCCGGCATTTTCCGTTATATATTTTTTCTCTGTTTCTGAGATCTCATTTTCATCATTGTATCTTTCGGCAAGTACAGTGCATGCCCACGCAGGTTCCCATTCAGATCTTTCACTGAAATACCAGCCGAGTCTTCTGTATATACCGGCAAGCATCTGCGGCTCATACGCTATTTTAAAAGAGTCTGATAAGATCTGTTTGTATCTTTCCAGATCGCCAAGTTCTCTGAAGTGATCGGAATACTCCAAACCGGTCTTCTGATGATAAGGATTATACCTCAGGGCCTTTTCCAGATACCCTAAAGCCTTGGCGTGTTCCTTTTGTCCGTACAGTATCCCCGCATACATGCGGTACAAACCTACAACAGGTTCCGGCAGCAGTTTTATCCTTTTGTCCATCCCATGCTCTGTCCGGTATAAAGCTTCTTCCACGGGCTTTCTGAAATCGTAAAAGGGTATACCGTCTTTTTCACTATAAAGATCAGAACCTTCAAACAACTTAATACCTTCCTCAAGCTTTTTTGCCGCATCTTCTGTTTTTCCTTCTTTCAACAGAAGTGCTGCTTCCGTAGAATATTCATCTATTCCTAAACGCAACGACTTATCAAGAAAAGAAAATTCCTCTTTCAGACTATCAGGCAACAGCTCGTAGATCATCTGTCCGCATTCGCCCGCAATGATCCCGCTGTCAGCATTATCCTCATACTCCGATATCTTCCCTTCCAGATATTTTATATCGGTTTCCGGATCACCTGTAAGGCCTTTTTTTATTTCTTTTATTATCTCTTCGTAATCCATTATCTTTACCTTCTGAATACTATATGCTGTTTGTTTAAAAGATCATACATCATCTTTCATCTCTCTCCGGAAACAGGACTTTTTTATCCTGACATTAACTAACTGTCTATGTAAATCTATCTGTTAACGTTTCCGAAGCTGATCATCGAAGACTTAAGTTCTTCATAACAATCCCGTATATTTCCGTCATTCCTGTAAGCTTTTTTTATGCCCGCCTTTTTCAGATTTTCTTCAGAAAAATCCTCTTCATCAGCAAGAAACCTTCTGCATATTTCTTTATAATCCGGAGTCTGCTGCCTGCTCTCCCTCTCTATAGCACGCATAAGCCTGAGATCATCACGTACATCGATATACAAAGGTATGACTTTTTCTTCACCGAAATACTTTTTGTAGGCTAGATATGCTTCTATAGTACCGATAGCAAGATACTTATGATGGTCATTCAGTGATCTTATCATCTCATCATCTGCACACGTAAAATAATACCAGTCTCCCTGTACCGTATGATAGACTCTCTCTTCTATTATCCTGCCTTTCCCCCTTAGTTCCTCAAGTTCAAGGGGTGTCACAAAGTAATATTCCCGCCCGTTAACTTCGCCTTCTCTCATGGGACGGGTCGTATAGAGTATCACCGGTCTGAGATCCAGTGATCTGTCATCCAGGAGCATACGTCCCAGCCCGTCCTTACCGGATGCACTCTTACCCATAAGAAAAAAAATCGCAGACACTTTTTACCTCCAGACATGGCATTTATTATCTCTTTTCGAAACTCTCCGGTGCTTATTATGTCATGTACAAACAAAAAAAACAACCCGTCGGGATGACAGGTCGTAATTTCAATACGGGCTAATGGAATAATGTCCGTGTAAGGTGACAGCTATCTGTTATTGCACATTTTCCACATTCAGCGGTGTGTACTTTCTCTCTACTACAGGGGTCCAGAACTCCTGATAATATATATCCCTGAACTGATACATTATCCTGACGCTTTCGGAACTCATATCCTGGTTTGTTACCTTTAATTCTCCGTCAACGACCATCTGGTCTCCCAGCTTGTAGTTATCCTGATACTCATTGTCATATGTGTAGTAGTCGCAAAGGAAATCTATCTTATCACCGTCTTCAAACTCATTATCGATCTTAGGAAGCACTTCTGTTACATCTTCGTCGTACACTTTCTCATATCCGGCAACATATCCTCCGGGAGAGGTATCGGAGAATACTATTATGATATTAACACGCTCATCATTCAGAAGAGCGGGTACATGACCGGTTATGGTATATGACGTACCGTCATCCTCAGTGTCGTCATGATAATATGCAACAGTCTTGCCGTTTATACCTACCCAGCTCATACCGGATGCCGGTATAAGATCGCCATTCTCATCAAAATCAAACTGATTATCAAGCCCGAGATCTATATAACCTTCCCCGTCATCAAGGAACATGCCCATATCCAGCTTATTAACGAGCTCCCAGTTCTTCTCGGAAAGATGCATAAATGTTTTGCCTTCGGAATCCGTCTGCCATACAAGTTCTGAAGGATCAAAGTGATTCTGCTCGATATATTCTACAGCTGATTCCTTTGAAACACCGTTATTCAAAAATGCGGTATTGGATTCGGTAAGGCCTTCGATAGAATTAAACCTTCCTCCGAGGATACCTTCAAGCAGTGATGATAATCCACCGCTGTTTCCTGAATAATATGAGGGACTTCCGGTAAGGGAACCGAACAGTGAACCGAGGCCTGATGAGGTACCGCCGCCTGATATCTGTCCGGCAGTCTCAAGACTTGCAAATTCCTGTATAGCTTTTGCATAATCCTCATCCATACCTATTGCTGCATAAGTATTCACCGCACTATCTACTTTATTTACCCTTTTGTAAGGGAAATAAACAGCAAGTCCGTAGGCATTGGTCATATTGGAAGATGTGCGGTTATATTTTACCGCACCCTTTATAGCTTCTCCCAAAAGTGTTCCTGAATCTGTATTCATATTTTTTGAAAGATGCACAAGATCCACCTGATCTATGGCAGTGGATGTCGCAAACTCTCTCGTGTTGTTTCTCGCCGCAGCAACCTCGGCATATTCCTTATTTGTGATCTTATTGCTTATAGATTTTGAGAACTCGGAAAGCTTGCCGGGTACCGTATTTGACAACTCTGCCAGATCCACCACTGAAAGAGTCGTTTTCTGACCGGGAGTCTGGCTCGCACATTTGTCCGTAAAGTCGTCAACTATCTGTTTGCCGATCTCAATGGTAGGTGTAGATGTATCCTTTACTATGGTATTCAGGAAATTAGAATAGAACCAGCCTATACCGGGCTCAGTCTCCTCTGAGGCAATGAGATAGTCCGCATGCTTGTTAAGCATAAGAGCATTCTCAACTGTAGCCATAAGACAGGCGTCAAATCCTATGTAATCAAACTTTACGCCGCCTGCTTCAAGAGCTTTATCTATCTCTGCAAGCGTCATATATCCTTTTGCAGCGTTCTTTTCGTCATAAGCATAGCCGCTGATGGAACCGCCGCCATGATCCCACAGGATAAGCTGGTTTCTGTTTGCCGGATAGTTTTCAGCCGCATATTTTATAAATGAAGCCAGTGTGTTAGGATCGTTCATGGCACCTGTGCCCGCATTATCCACGAGACGTTCCAGCCCGCCGTCCTTTACCCGGTATATCTGATTCACCTGATTACTGATGACATTGTTCTGCCACTGTCTGGCTCCGCCTGTATATACGATAACATCCACCTTGTCACTGCTGGAAGCAGCCGCCATTTCCTGCAGGTCTCTGGTAGCCATAGCAGAGCCTGACTCAAGATCGGAACCGCAAAGATATACCATGATGGTAACCTTATCCTCTCCGTTACCTATTATGTTCGTATATTTTGCTCTGGAACCGTCAGCAACGTTAGTATTGAGACCTGTTACATTACTGGCTCCGTCTGCCCAGCCGGTACTCGTTGAGGTACTGCCGCTGCCGGATAAAAACTGGGATAATCCTCCTGTATCAGCGTTCTGGACTGCTGAAGTATTATATGTGTTCAGAGAAGCCACACTTGACTGGTTGCTCTGATTCAGCATATTGAATCCTGCACAGGAACCTCCGAGTATAACAGCCGCTGCAACCGCAAGGCCTAAAAATATCAAAAGCCCTTTACGTGAACTGCCGGTACCGGTCGTTCCTGTATTTCCGGTATTAAGGGTGTTCCCCATACCGTTCAGAAGCTGTCCCAGTCCGCTGCCGAGATTCCCCCCCAGCCCCGAACCTGATGACCCTGAACCGAAAAGTCCTCCTAAGCCTCCGCTCCCGGTGTTACCACCCAGAGCCTGTCCGAGCATATCACCCAGTATTCCTTTATCTGATCCTGATCCTTTGGCCCCGCCGACTTTTCCGCCGCCCAGACCCGATCCGCGTCTGTAAGTCCCTCCGCTGTAGGAACCGCCTGCGGCTCCGGTATCTCTTCCTCTTGGTCTCCTTCTTTCCATATATGTGTCCTTTCACGGTCAAGCGCGACCGCCCGCTGAATAAAAATGAAATGACTATTAAGAAACTATGGAGACATTATACCAAAAACGGATTAAAAATAACAATCTTTTTTTGATAAGAAAATAATGATGATAAATAAAAAAAGAGCCGTCCGCCTAAGCGGCGGCAACAGCTCTCCGGGCCGATCAGTCAGGATCATTCCTCATTATCCTTTGTATCAGCTGCATCTGAAACATCCGTTGTTTCAGATGACGTTGAAGTATCTGTCTCTGTCTGCACATCAGTGATCTCGTCAGTCTGTTCCTCTACAGGTACTTCATTTGTTTCTTCAGATTCATTTTGCCCTTTGTCTTTTTTAGGAGTCCGGGAATTTTCCTCGTTCTCCATATCCTTTAAAGCCTGCCTCTCGCGTTCCTCTCTTTTCTCTCTTTCTATCTCAGCTTTGTAGTCTATTCCGGTATCAAGGGTGATATTGTGATAGCGCTTCATGCCGGTTCCGGCCGGTATGAGCTTACCGATGATAACATTCTCCTTAAGACCGATAAGAGGATCCACTTTACCGTGTATCGCAGCTTCTGTAAGCACCTTTGTAGTCTCCTGGAATGATGCCGCTGACATAAACGAATTACTGGATACGGAAGCCTTTGTGATACCCTGGATGACCGGCTCTCCTTCAGCGGGGGTCTTACCCTCTGCCATAAGCTTTTCATTTACTTCATTGAATTCCAGGGTATCTACCATGGAGCCCTGAAGGAAATCAGTATCTCCGGCATTATTTACCTTTATCTTGCGGAGCATCTGACGTACAATAAGCTCTATGTGCTTATCGTTTATCTCAACACCCTGAAGTCTGTACACCTTTTGTACCTCACGGATCATATAATCCTGTACAGCTCTCACGCCGAGGATCCTTACGATGTCATGAGGATTCTCACTTCCTTCAGTTATCTCTTCACCAAGCTCTACTTCCTGGCCTTCAACCACCTTTACCTTAGTATCCTTGGATACAGGATAGGCTTTGGAATTGCCTTCAGTGTCAGTGATAACGATATCAGTTTTCTTTTCGGATCTGTTAAAGCTTACTGTTCCTCCGAACTCTGCAAGTACAGCAAGGCTCTTGGGATTTCTCGACTCAAAAAGCTCCTCTAATCGGGGAAGACCTGTGGTGATATTGTCTCCGGCAACACCACCGGTATGGAATGTACGCATGGTAAGCTGTGT
>CACZTF010000120.1 GCA_902784025.1 uncultured Lachnospiraceae bacterium | reverse complement strand
TAGATCAGGCCATTCCATTCCCTGACACAAGGTTTTTTCATGATGCATGGCTGGCTTTTCTGGCTCTGAAAAACGATACCTGTTATTATCTGAATGAAGTCTTAACCATGTACAGGCTTCATGGTGATAACACCGGCGGAAATAATGCATACACTGGAACTGTTATTGATAAGTGTAAAAAGATTGTTACTCACTATAAGCAAGTAAGAAATTCCAGCGTTCAGACGCGGGAAATGTATTATTTGAGTGTTGCTATGAGGGATGTTTTAGATCCAAATGATATAAATGAAAAACAAGCCTATGATACTGCATGTACTATAATAAATATAGGAAAAGAACTGCTTGATATTGAATCAAGCAACAGACTAACTGGCAGTATGAAGCTTATTTCTTTGTATAAACATAACATGAGATACAGAAACAGCGGTAAAAATGCTTTTTTAATTGAACTTGCTTTTGTATTACTTAATAGTAAGAAAAAGCGTTTGGAAAACCTGATGAATTATAGAGGTAAAAATGTTTAGTTTTATTATTCCTGTATATAACAGTGAACAGTATTTGAATGAATGTATAGAAAGCATTCTAAGAATTCAGCTGAATAAAGAAATCATTTTTGTTGATGATGGTTCTACAGATTCAAGCAGTTTTTTATGTGAAGAATTCGTCAGTAATTATTCCTGTATTAAGTACTATCGAAAAGAAAACGGTGGAGCTGCCAGTGCACGTAACGTTGGACTAGAAAAATCTAATGGTGAATTCATAGTGTTTGTTGACAGTGATGATACTCTGGATTCAAAGTGGTACGAAATAATATCGAGGGTAATTGATTTTGATACTGACCTCTTTGTTTATGGAATGTCATTTGATTATTACAATAACGGGATATTACTCAAATCATACAAATTGAGTTCTAAGTATAATGGAAAAAAGAAAAAGGAAGAGATAGAAGAACATTTTAAAGAGTATTTCGAAAATAACACATTATCGAGTGCCTGCAATAAAGTGTTCAGAAAGGAGATTATAGATAAATATGATATCCGTTTCAATGAAGTAATGAATCTTTATGAGGATATGGACTTTGTTATACAATATTTGACCCATATAAACTCGACATATTTTATTCCTGATGCGTTGTATCATTACAGATTGAACACAGACAATAAGCATTCTGTAAACAGAACCAGTGATTTACATGGGATTCGGTTAAATCTGGATAGTCTTTCAGATACTGTCAGACTGTTTTCTAAAAAAAACAGTGTTCACTCTGTAGTATCGAATCTGTATATGAGTTTTCTTGTGTCTAATTTGATGCAGAACGAGTATAAAAAGCCGGAACTTTCTTCAGTCCTAAATGATTACATAAATACTGATAATATCGATAGTGAAGAATTAACAGAATACAATAAAAGCGTCTATGAATTATTGAAGAAAAAAGAATATGACAGGCTTTATTCAATGATAGAGTGGAGAAAAGCAAAAAGCCGTATAAAAAAGAGTATAAAAAAAATAATTGGAAAATGAGCAAATGAAACCGATTGATCTAAAAGAAATGCAGCAGATTGAATTAAACCTGCTTAAAGAATTTGACAGACTGTGTAAAGAGAATAACCTCCGTTATTATATTGATGGAGGCACTTTACTCGGTGCAATGTGCTATGAAGGTTTTATTCCTTGGGATGATGATATTGATCTTAAAATGCCCAGACCTGATTATGAAAGACTGGCATCTATAAAAAACAAATTACCTGAGTATGTATCTCTGGTAGTGCCCTCAAAAGAAAACTGTTATCATACCATGGCCAAACTGATTGATAACAGGACAGTTCTCATAGAAAAAAAGAATGCCGCAGAGAAAACGGAAGGGGTATATATTGACATACTTCCCATGGATGGATATCCGGGGAATAATGAAGTTCATTATAAACAATTACAGAAGTATAATTCATTATTCCACTCTTCTCTTATCGAGTATGTGAACATGAAAAAAGCGTCTTCTGCAATTACCAGGATAAAGGGATATTTCTATACTTTTACTTATTCACCATGGATACTATATTGCAAACTGAATGATTTAGCCAAAAAATATGAATATGATAAATCAGAATATGTTGGCTTACTTATTGAAGGGGAATATCAAAAAGAAAGATTTGACAGAAATCAACTGGATAATTGTGTTTATCTGCAGTTTGAGGATATGAAAGTTCCTGCACCTGCAGAATATGAAAAACATTTGCAGCAATTCTATGGAAATCATATTAACAAAAAAGAACACTATCATAATCTCCCATATATTGCTTCGAACCATAAATATGAAGTCTACTGGAAGGAATAGCTTATGGAACAGATTGAAGTCAGCGTAGCAGTCATTACTTATAATATGGAAGGATATCTTCGGCAGCTGCTTGACAGCATTCTGATGCAGAAGACATCTTTTAGGTATGAAATTGTAATTGATGACGACTATTCACCGGATAATTCGAGATCAATCTTGTTGGAATATAAGGAAAAGTATCCTGACATTTTCAAATTGTCTTTGAGAAACAAAAACGTCGGTGGCAGTAAAAACATGTATGGGGTACTGAAGCAGTGCAGAGGGAAGTACATAGCCATTCTTGAAGGAGATGACTGGTGGGAGGTAGATGAGAAGCTTCAGTATCAGTATGACTTCATGGAATCACATCCAGAATATATAGGTATGTACTGTAATTCATGGTGTGAGTTAAGCAGAACGGAATCTATACAGAGAGTTAGAAGAGACATAAAGGAGCCAATGGTATTTACTATTAATAATTTC
>CACZTF010000119.1 GCA_902784025.1 uncultured Lachnospiraceae bacterium | reverse complement strand
CCCAGACCGTCGGTGAAATAGATCAGACCCCTCAGATCGGTGAATACCCCGCCTTTCTTCATCCGTTCCGTGTGCTGAAACACAGGGCGGAAATCAGTACCTCCGGAGCCCGTTACATTTACATTCTGTATATATCGCTCAAAAGCCTCATCTGAGAGTATCTCCATATCATCCTGTATCACATTATCACACTGGATGATATGCACGTTCATCTTAGTGCCGAATACCTCAGACTTTTTAAGTATGGAATAAGTGCGGCGAAGGAAGTTCTTCACCACCCGGCCCCGGCAGGAGCCGGAGGTATCGATGGCTATAACAAAATCATATATCTTCAGGGATTCCTTATACTCCAGCGGTTCGATAAGGGGCATGTTTCCGTACTCCTTAAGCCCGTAGGTATAATAAATGTAATCGAACTCATCGTTATTCAGCTTTACCTCTTCGGTGTTCTTTGCAAAACGCAAAAGGAACTCCGTGTAGTCATGATCATCGCCTGTTACAGAACCAAGAAAATCCGTAACTGACGCCGGAGATATGCCGAATCCCTGCTCCAGTACATCCTTATCCTTCTTTACATTTTCAAATATACGGCTCCACTCGGCACCCGCCTGGTCTATCTCATTCTCATTACAGTCAAAAAGAAAAAGGCCCTCATAAAACTCCGTATCCCTGCTTGCCCAGACTGTATGGGTATCCCGCTTGAAAAGCTCTGCCCGGCCCATCCAGTCCTCCGCATCTGTCTTGTCATTTAACATATGGGTATAAATGACCTCGGCGTTCATCTTCCTGCACTTCTTCCTGATAAGATCACAGACCACCTCCCGCTCAGGGTCCTTATCAAGAGCCAGCTCACTTATACCAAGATCCATGATCTCCCGTTCCACAGCCACATCGCAGGCAAAGTCCCAAAGAGGCTTCTGCAGTACTTCATACCTGTATGGATGCTGATACAGGCAGTGAAAAACAGTGTGCAGTATCATACGGGAAAGTTGTGCAGGGCTCCTTTCAAACATCTCCGTTACAAGAGCCGGGTCACATATGATATCCCTTGTATTTGTAGCAAATCCGCCGATATGGTCCTCTTCGATGAGCTTTGGCTCATAGAACTTCACAGGCATCTTAAGGATAGCCCGGTTAAAAAAAGGAAGATGGATGATAAGCTCATCCCTAGAATAGTCTATAAGCTTAAGCGCCAGCTGCTCAAGGTAATGCCTGGAGTGGGCTTCCGCCACAGACGCTTCCTTCTTTTCTCCCTTATTTTCAAGTATTTGATCAAAAGTAATATCTGCAGTTTTAAGTTTTAAGGGTTTCTTCTCATTCATAACAAGTTAAACTATACCAATTACTTCCGGATTTTTCCCGTAAATTCATGTAACAATCCATCAAAAATGTGTGACAAACTTCCTGTCAGTATAACCATTTTTATTATTATATTCAAGAATCTTTTAGGGATTAAAAAAACCGTCCTTTTAGATTCGACAGTCTGCATAAGGACGGTTTGAAATCACACAAGGGCGGAACAACTTAGTACCGCTTCTTTGTATTCTGATTATATCACTTTTTCATCTTATGTCAATCAACTTCCAAACATCTTCGGTCCGTCGCTTTCCCCTACGATGATAAAACCATCGTATCCGTTCTTTTCAAGATTATCGATGAACTTACCTGTTTTTTTTGGTCTGACATAGAGGCAGGCGATATTACCTTCATCTCTTAAGGCATCCGCCTTCTTTACCGCCTCCCTGAAATCATCTTCGCCGTAAAGCACGGCTATCCTTTTCTTTCCTCCCGGGATCTTTAAGTCACCTTCACTAAGGATGGCAAATATCCTCTCAAATCCTATTGAAAAGCCAACGGCAGGTATATCCTCGTTTAAGAATTTTCCGATGAGTCTGTCATACCTTCCTCCGCCTGCCACGGAGCCGGAAAACTCATCACTTACCACCTCAAACACAGTTCCCGTGTAATATCCCTGGCCACGTACAAGAGAAAGATCAAACTCAGTCTTTACACTGCCGCCGCTTAATTCCTCCACATCTGCCATCACTCTTTCCAGGTCCTCGGCAGGCGTCTTATCGGTGAGCTTGCTCTTTATATAATCAAGGGTAAGTTCCCCGCCCGAGATGAGATCCCTAAATGCTGAGACAACATTTGCAGGGAATCCCTTCTCTTCCAGCTCGGCACAGACGCCCTCTATCCCCACCTTGTCCATCTTGTCAAATGTGATGCACACGGACTCCAGATCTTTTTTTTCAAATCCCGTATCCATGAGCACTGCATGGAGGAGCCGCCTGTCGTTCAGGCGCACGCGGAAATCCTTTAGTCCGATGGCAGTAAGCGCCTTCGCAGTGGTCAGTATCAGCTCTACCTCGGCATCAGAGCTCTCTGTGCCGATTATATCTATATCACACTGGATGAATTCCCTGAGACGGCCCTTCTGGGGACGCTCCGCCCTGTACACACGGTCGATCTGTATACACTTCATGGGAAGGATAAGATCGTTCCGGTTATTTGCAAAATACCGGCTAAGAGGCAGGGTCAGATCATAACGTAGCCCTAGATCATAAAGATCCTTTACATTTGCATTGGTAAGTCCCTCTTCTATGACCTTTTCGAGCTTATCCCCACGCTTGAGGATATTAAAGATAAGGCTTAAGTTCTCGCCTCCCTCACTTTTGTCCAGATTTTCCGCATCCTCGATGGCAGGAGTGTAAATGTGCTGAAACCCGTTCTCCGTGTATATATCAAGTATGGTCTTTTTAAGATGATCCCTTAGCGCCGCTTCCCCGGGCAGATAGTCATTAGTTCCTTTAACCGGTGTGATCTTCATAGTCTACTCCATTCTAAGTGTTTTTTTATATGTTCAGGCATCCTTTGACCGTTCAGCAAAGACGGATCCGCTCTTGGCACCTGCCCTGTCATGCTTCCTCTATAGCCTTACCAATGTCATGCCTCATATATTTATTCTCAAACTCCACCCATTCCGTGGCTTTGTAGGCATTTTCCCTGGCAGATCTTAAGTCTTCTCCAAGCGCCGTAACTCCCAGCACCCTTCCGCCGTTGGTCACGATATTCCCATCCTCATCAAACTTAGTTCCTGAGTGGAAGCAGAAATACTCAGTCTGTCCCTCGAATTTCTCAAGCCCTGTGATCTTTTTGCCCTTCTCATAATCCAGGGGATAGCCGTCAGATGCCAGCATAACACAAACCGCAGCCTTGTCTGTAAATGAAAGCTCTATATTTTCCAGTTCCCCGTCTATACAGGCTTCAAATATATCCACTACGTCATTTTCCATGCGGGTGAGTACAACTTGTGCTTCAGGGTCCCCGAAGCGGGCATTATACTCCAATACCTTAGGACCATCAGAAGTGAGCATAAGTCCGAAAAAGATAATTCCCTTAAACTCCCTGCCCTCTGCTTTCATAGCATCCACGGTTTTCTGATAAATATGCTCCCTGCAGAACTTATCCACCTCTTCCGTATAGAAGGGACTGGGGCTGAAGGTGCCCATACCTCCGGTGTTCAGTCCTGTATCCCCGTCTCCTGCCCTCTTGTGATCCTGTGCAGAAGCCATGATCTTTATGGTCTTTCCATCCACGAAGGAAAGAACGGAAACCTCGCGCCCTGTCATAAACTCCTCGACCACAACAGTGTCGCCTGCGGAACCGAACTTCTTCTCCTGCATGATGGTCTTAACAGCATCCTTTGCCTCTTCGTGATCCTGACATATAAGAACACCTTTACCAAGAGCCAGCCCGTCAGCCTTAAGAACGATGGGATACCGGGATGTCTCAAGATACTTTAAGGCAGCTTCCGGATCTGTAAATACCTCATATCCGGCAGTAGGTATGTCATATTTTTTCATAAGATCCTTGGAAAAGGACTTGGAACCCTCAAGTATGGCTGCCTTTTTGTCCGGTCCGAATACCCTTAAGCCCTCTCTATGGAATACATCCACCACGCCTCCTACAAGGGGATCGTCCATGCCGATCACCGTCAGATCCATCTCATTTTCTTTGGCAAATGCCGCAAGCTTTTCAAACTCCATGGCGCCTATGGGCACACACTCTGCAACTGCTGCTATCCCCGCATTCCCCGGAGCACAGTATATCTTATCCGCCCTGGGACTCTGTGCTATCTTATGACATATAGCGTGCTCACGCCCGCCGCTTCCCACAACAAGTATCTTCATATCGACTCCTTTTTTACCCTATATAAATTTTACCTTTTGCTATTTCTCCTATAACGCCCGGCAGGATGATCCACTCGGCTTCCTCCATGACACGTTTCTGCAGTATCTCAGGGGTATCGCCTTCTTTTACCTCAACCGCCTTCTGGGCGATGATCTCTCCGCCGTCTACGATCTCATCCACAAAATGTACCGTGGCGCCGGTAAGCTTTACTCCCCGTGCCAGTGCCGCTTCGTGAACCTTCAGACCATAATATCCCTTTCCTGAAAATGCAGGTATGAGGGCGGGGTGGATATTGATAATACGCCGCCTGTACTTCTTTATCATATCATCCGGTATCTTAATGAGACAGCCTGCAAGTACGATCAGATCGGGCGAAAGCTCATCCAGCTTATCTAATAAAGCCCTATGGAAATCCTCCCTGTCATCATGATCCCCGGGAGATATCACAAAACCGGGTACGCTGTGTTTTTTTGCCCTTTCAAGCGCATATACACCGTAGTTATTGCTGATAACTCCCACTATCTCCGTGTCCGGTATATCACCGCTCTCCACAGCCTTGAGAACAGCTTCCAGATTCGTACCGCCCCCTGAGACCAAAACCGCAACCTTAAGCATTCTTTTTTCCTCACATACTACAAATAATAAGCTCACGTAAGTATAACCATTTTTGTGTTAATAATCAAGGAATCTTTGCTTCAATAAAAAAGCCTGCCGTTATCCGTCATTTTACAAACAACCACAGGCTCTGATCTGTCATTCGCTTTTCATATTCTTAAGTTTTGAGACCAGATAAACAAACTCTGTCCTGAAATCATCATCCCCCGCACAGGACTTCAAAAGTTCTTCTGTTTT
>CACZTF010000118.1 GCA_902784025.1 uncultured Lachnospiraceae bacterium | reverse complement strand
TATATTGAAGAGCTTGTAAATAAATACAATGCATTATCTGATTCGGATAAAGCTAAGGTTAAAGATTATGAAAAGCTGGCTGCCAAAAGAGACCAGATTGCACTTCAGGAAACTTTGAAAGCAGCACAGGAACAGGCTGAGAAGGATGAGAAGGAAAGAAAAGAACAGCAGGAAAACGAAAAGAAAAATAAGGAAAAACAAGAAAAAAACGATTTTATAGATATTTTGACATATGTTAGAAAAGCAGAAGCAGAATATGATAAGTTTTTTGCTTATTTTGAAAACGTGGCAGATAGAAGTCAACTTGTTATTTATTCGCAGAATAATTACGGGTACATGAATAATGTTAGAGATAATTTAAAATATGCAATAGATAAATGTGGCAGTAATTCTAATTTTTCTAATATTAAAAAACTGCTAAATACTGCATTGAGCGATATTCCATCTAGCATATATGGTGAGAATCAGGTTGATAATTATCTGGATTATTTAAGAGTTTTTACTACTGATATATATAATATTGATCAGGAATTAATAAACCTTGCTAATAAGTATGGGGTAAAAATAGAATAATATTTGAAAAAAAAATACTATGATGCTTACAGACTAATGTATACTACATGGAGCTTGTTAGTAATGAGATTACCAGGCTTAAAAACATTCTGAAGTAATAAAAAAGATAGAGATATCAATAAACTATACCCATATAATAAAAGCCGTAATCCCACGGGATTACGGCTTTTTACTGTGTTATTACAATTCAAAAAGCAGAACTATTAATTTTCTTTAAAAGCAGAATTGATGATTTCATCCGCTTTTTCTTCGCTGATATCAAACATCTCGACAAGTGAAGCTGATACCTCGGAATGAGATGAACCTTTAGCAAAAAGCTTTGTGGCATATTTAATGTAGGTCAGGTCAAAGCCTTCCTCACGACCTTCTTCAAGCCCTTGAGTGCGACCTTCTTCAAGCCCTTGAGCACGACCTTCTTCGAGTCCTTGAGCGCGGCCTTCTTCGAGTCCCTGAGCGCGGCCTTCCTCAAGTCCTTCCTCTTTCCACTGCGCGTGCCATGATTCTTTTTCATTTTCCCACTCTTCTTCGTAGGTCATGATCTCGTCCCTCCATTTTTTGTTGTGCCTGATCCTGTCGACCACGGTTTCGATTTCAGCTGTGAAATCATCCTGAACCTCTCCGGTTTCGATATAGTCGAGAAACATCTTTAAGGCTAGTGGAATATCATTTGCAGTGCTTTTTGTATTGAGAATGATCTTCTGGGTTCCGTCACCATAACCTAATTCGAAATTCTGCAGACACCTGTTTTCAAAAACGTATAGATGCCTGCCTTCTTTGAAAAGATCAAATCTGCAAATGAATATTACGATATTCTTCTTAAGCATTGAATATGATTCACCTTTATCCAGCAAATCTTTATCAATCATTGACTGATAGTATCTTCCGCGTTTGGGAAGATCCTTGAACCTGTAATTCTGCATCTCGATGTTGTAAACTTCATCCTCACCGTCGCAGTAAACATCAAGACGTATTCCTTTAGAATAAGCAGAATAATCGTAGTTTTTTTCAATTACCGGAATGTCAACTCTTGATATTTTTTTATCAAGAATACGTTCCAGACATTTGCGGCATAAATCAGGATGCCGCATTACTATTCCAAAAACTGTCTTGTTGCTAAATAGTAGTTTTTCTTTTATCAAGTAAAGAACCTCCTTTGAAAAATTATTTTACGAAAAAAATAATGTGCTCCCTCGGAGGTGTATCAATTACAAAATGTTCAAAATATATTATATTGCTAAAATATAGCGAGTTCAATATAAAAATAATATTTCATTGTTCGTTTCACTGCACATATTTTGTTTTATTCTGTAAGGGTTTTTGTTATAATGTTTCAAATTAATGTAGACTATATAGAGTTTTTGTTTTAGATTAAACGTGGTAAAAGATTATGAGAATAGAACATGTTGCAATGTATGTAAATGATTTGGATGCGGCAAGGGATTTCTTCGTGACATTTCTTGGCGGGGTATCTAACGATGGATATCATAACGAGAAGACCGGGTTCAGATCGTATTTTATTTCATTTGAGGATGGAGCCCGTCTTGAGATTATGAACAGCCCGGCTCTGATAGACGATCCAAAAACTCTTTACCGTACCGGTTATGCGC
>CACZTF010000117.1 GCA_902784025.1 uncultured Lachnospiraceae bacterium | reverse complement strand
TGCTATACGGGCAGCCTCCCTGATCTCTTCATCCGTAGCATTTTCATTTCCGTAAGCTATGTTTGAATGAATGGTACCGGAAAAAAGAATTCTTTTCTGGGGAACATATCCTATATGTTTTCTCAGATCATCTTTTTCCAGTTCTCTTAGATCCGTTCCGTCAATTGTTATACTCCCCGAGGTCACATCATACAGTCGTGGTATCAATTGTGCTACGGTAGTTTTACCGCAACCGGTCGAACCTATTATTGCTGTTGTTTTTCCTGCAGAGGCTTTAAATGAAATACCCTCTATAACATTTTCATCTGCGCCGGGGTATGCAAAACTGACATCTTTAAATTCGATGTTACCTTTTACATCAACAAGTTTTTTGGGATTGTCTTTATTTCTTACCGAGCTTTCCGTGTTTATTACTTCATCGACACGATTGGCCGCTACCGCTGCCCTGGGAACCATTACAGCCATTACCGTAAGCATTACAAACGACATGATGATCTGCATGGAATATTGTATAAATGCAGTCATCTGACCTACCCTCATAACACCGGCATCTATCCTCTGGGATCCGACCCATATTATGAGAGCACTCAGCCCAAACATGATAAACATGAATGCGGGAAGCATAAATGAGATCGCCTTATTTATAAACAACTGAACTTTATACAGATCATAGCTTGCTTCGGCAAAACGTTTTTCCTCTTTTTTTTCTGTTCCAAACGCCCGTATAACAGGGAGACCTGTGATGATCTCTCTGGTAATACGGTTCACATTATCCACTGTCTTCTGAACTATCTTAAACTTGGGCATTACAAGTGTGAACAGGAAAATGATGATACATATAATGCAAAGGATAGCAAGTCCTATCACCCACCACATATCTGCACCTGTACTGGCAACACGAATAACACCGCCTATGGCCAATATAGGCGAGAACAACATGATACGTAATGCCAGAACAGTAGTCATCTGTATCTGCTGGATATCATTGGTTGTACGTGTTATCAAAGACGCACTGGAAAATTTTTCTATCTCTGCATTAGAAAACCGCATTATGTTGCCGTATATCTTCTCGCGCAGATCCCGTCCCACTTTTGCCCCGACTTTAGATGCCAACAGTGAAACTATTATCATAGCAGCGGCCATTATAACTGCTATAAGGATCATCATACCACCTGTGCTCCATAGATAAGCCTGCTGTTTTGCAGTTATATCCACCCCGGCCAGTTCTTCCATGTTTTTAGCATAGATGGCGCCCATGCTTTTACGTATGTTTTCTCCCCCCATTATTTCTATCCGGGCTTCCATCTTTTCTTTTATCTGTTCCAGAGCATCAGGGGCTGATGAATCGATCATCTGTAAAAAAGCCGGTCTTAAATCTGCCGGAAACTGTGTTATACCAAGAGATTCAGGCGTTAAAACTGTTCCTGATGTATCATTGTTTCCTTCTAGCTCTTCGACAAACTGACTAAACGATTCTTCCGTCACTTGTGAAAGCTGGCTGTTTAGTATCAGAGACAAAGACAACTTATCATCAAGATCACTTATTGTCAGAGGATCGTTATCAGCAATTTCATAATTACCGTCTTTTAAAACATAGGCTTCTTCCCATATTTTTTTTTCGTTATCATCCATAAACATTTCGGCAGTTTTATATTCTTTTTCAGTTATCTTTTGTGGAACTGTATATTCTATGCCGTATGCCTGGATTCCCGTATCGATTATTTTCGAAGTATAATCAGGAAGGATCAGATCGCACATTGCCTGAATGAACAAAAGACCCATTATAACCAGAATCATTAGCCAGTACGGTCGTAAGGCTTTTGACCATCTACCCATTGCATGATTTCCTTTCTATAAATAAAAACATAACAAAATAAAACAGAAGCATTTGTAAAATGCCCCCGAAAAAACCTATTTATAATCTAAATTATAATAATACCATTTTTGAGAATAAGTGTCAAAAATGACATCGTTAAAAAAGCCTTTCTGAAAAGGCTCATGCTGACCGGTTCAGATAGATGATCACAAGAATGATACTGTAGCGTCTTCCGAGTAATAAATGTAATCTTTCTTACGCTCTGCGGGCTCCGGCACTTCTCCATCCCGGTACCCTAACGCAAGATGTCCTATTCCCTCTAAATTCATGTTGTCTATACCGATAGCCTTTAATAAGGTTTTTCCCTCTTCACTGTCGAATTCTTCTTTTGCCCTGTGTATCCAACAGCTTGCAAGGCCCAGATCATCCGCAGCCAGCATCATATTACCCATTACAAGAGTTCCGTCGTATACATAAGTTGGTACATTTTTATCGGCAAGGACCACCAGTATCACCGGTGCACCGAAAAAAGGATCAAACCCTTCTTTCCCCATTATCTTTGAGTTCATTTCTGTCAATTTGCGTTTTACATATGAATTAGTTACTTTAATGATCACAGGAGATTGAAGTCCTTTACCGGTTGCCGCCCAAGTGCCTGCTTCTATTATCATGTCAACAAGTTCCTCCGGAACATCCTTGGACTTAAACTGTCTGCAGCTTCTTCTTCTTTTTATAACTTCCAAAGTTTCACTCATACTGATCCTCCTTTTTTTATATCATAATAACCGTCATATTAACACAGGACTGTACCTGTCTTTCCCTCGATAGCAGGCTTCGCACATTCGAGCGATGAGATCACTGCTTTTACTCCCGGCTTATATTCCAGAAAATCCAGGCACGCTTCTATTTTAGGAAGCATACTTCCCTTTGCAAAATGCCCTTCTTTTATATATCTTTTTGCCTCTTCTGCAGTCATTGTGTCAATATCTTCTTGTTTATCCGTATTATAATTCAAGCTTACCTTCTCAACTGCAGTGAGGATAAAAAGCATATCTGCATCCAGTTCTTTAGCCAGCAACGCTGCCGATCTGTCTTTGTCGATCACAGCCATCACGCCTTTGGGTCCGTCGGCTGTTTCAATGATAGGTATACCGCCCCCGCCTGCCGCGATCACAACTTCTCCGGCCGAAACCAGTCTTTTTATGGTTTCTAACTCGACTATCTTTTCCGGAGCCGGCGAAGCAACGACTTGTCTGTATCCTCTTCCGGCATCCTCAATAAAAACCGCACCGCTGGAAGCGGCTATTATGTCAGATTCTTCTTTGGAATAAAACCTGCCTACCGGTTTTGTAGGATCTTTAAATGCCTCATCAGTCTCATTTACTACTACCTGGGTTATGATAGAAGCAACGGGCTTGGATATTTTTCTGAGACGTAATTCATTACCGATGGATTGCTGCAAATGATAACCTATATATCCCTGGGACATCGCACCGCATTCAGGATAAGGCATGATGGGTATCTTTTCATCCTCTCCAGCAGCTATGGACATAGCCAGATGGATCATGCCTACTTGCGGACCATTGCCGTGTACGATAACCACTTCGTTACCGGGCTCAATGATGTCTGCTATGGCTCTGGAAGTATTTTTTACCAATTCTAATTGTTTCTGCGGCGTGTTGCCTAGTGCATTACCACCCAATGCCAGTACTATTCTGCTCATCAATTACCTCCTATTTGATCTTTTTTATCATATCAGTTTTTTTACTAAATTAACGCAATCTGCAGCGTCCTCCGAATAACCGTCAGCACCTATCTCTTCGGCATATTCTTTTGTAACAGCTGCTCCTCCCACAATTATCTTACCATTGTACCCCTTTTCTGCAGCCAGTTTTATCACATCTTTCATCCTTACCATTGTGGTCGTCATCAGAGCAGACAGCCCTACTACCCTGGCATCTGTTTCTATGGCTTTTTCTATGATATCTGATGCCGGTACATCCTTTCCCAGATCTATTACGTCAAATCCATGATTCCTCAGCATTAGAGCCACAAGATTTTTACCTATATCGTGTACATCTCCTTCAACAGTGGCAACTATGACTGTAGCCGTTTTTTCTGCATCTTTATCTCTTTCTATAAGAGGTTCGATAAAACCTATTGCTGTCTCCATTGCATTGGCTGATGCTATAAGCTGAGGAAGAAAGTATACTTTTTTTTCAAACAGATCTCCTACTTTATTTATAGCGGGTATCAGTTGTTTATTTATTATCTCTCCGGGATCCTCTCCGTTACTTATCAACTCTTTACAAAGCCCTGTTATCCCGGACTTATCACCTTCCATTACTGCCTTATATACCGGCGGAACACTCTCTTCTTTTTTTTCTGTAACGCCTTTTTCTTTTTTGGATGTGCTGCCGGATATCACAGCAGCTCCCGGATCAACACTCACCTTTTCTTCATAAGCGTTTATCCTGTTTATATATCTGATATCAGCCCCTGTTTTATTCATCAGCATATCTGCAGCCGTCGCAAGATTCATAAACAGATCCTGATTAGGATTGGCGATAGCCATGGTAAGACCACTGGCAACAGACATAACTAAAAAAGCCGTGTTTACGAAGATTCTGTCCGGAAGACCAAAAGAGATATTTGAAAGACCGCATACAGACGCAAGGCCCTTTTCTTTACACCATGAAAAAGTTTCAATACAGGATAGTGCAGCATTTTTATCTGCTCCCACTGTGGCAACTAAAGCATCAACTATTATGTCCTCTTTTGTGAAACCGGCCTCAAGTGCTATTTTAATACCTTTCTCTATTATCCCATGCTTTTTATCAGTATCTTCCGGAATCCCCTCATCTGACACAGGAAGAAAGATAAACATAGCACCATATTTCAGGGCAACAGGTATCAACGCTTTCATCTTCTCTTCTTCAAAAGAAATTGAGTTGATAAGAGCCCTCCCCGGATAACGCCTTAAAGCCGTTTCTATAACTTCCGGAAAGCTTGAATCAATACAGAGCGGCAGATCCGTAACCCCCGTTATCTCTTCAATTGCCGAGACCATCATTTCTTTCTCGTCAATACCCCCGGTCCCCATGTTTACATCTAAAATATCGGCACCACTCTCTTCCTGCTCACGTGCAAATCGTCTCACTATGTCAAGCCTGCCCTCCCGCAGCTCTGCCTGCAACGCCTTTTTCCCGGTAGGATTGATACGCTCGCCTATGATCATGAATCTTTCCCCCGGTGTGATCTCCACAAGCTTACGTTCTGAACACACTACCCTTTTCTTTTTCATTACAGGCTCAGGCGGTGTAAGACTGCTTAAGGCTTCTTTCAATGCCCTGATGTGTCCGGGTGTGGAGCCGCAGCATCCCCCGAGCACACGTGCTCCGTTCAATGCAAGAGATCTGGCTTCTTTAGCAAATTCCTCCGGTGATTTTGGATATACAGTTTTTCCGTCTATTAACTGCGGCATACCATTGTTAGGTTTCGCCATGACAGGAAGACCGGTATAATGATATATAGTATCGATAAGCTCGATCATCTTATCAGGTCCTGTTGAACAATTCGCACCTATACAGTCTGCTCCCAGGCCTTCAAGTACAGGACCTATACATTCCGGAGGAGTACCGTAAAGAGTACGTCCGTCGGCTTCAAATGTCATGGAAACCATTACCGGCAGGTCATTTGTCTCACGTATGGCTATCAAAGCCGCTCTTGTTTCCTGAAGGCTCATCATAGTTTCAACAACATATAGATCTGCTCCGGCCTTTTCAAGCACAGCAGCCTGTTCCTTGTAAACATCTACCAGCTCTTCAAAATCAAGATCGCCCATCGGATAAAGCTGTCTGCCTGTCATGGTCATGTTTCCGGCCACAAGTGCTTTTCCTTCAGCTGCTTCTTTTGAAAGTTGTATGAGTTTTGTGTTTACTTCTTCCAGTCGGTCTTCAAGGCCGTATTCTTTCAGCTTTATCCTGTTTCCCGTAAAAGTTGGCGCATATATGATATCGCTCCCTGCCTCAATGAATTGTCTCTGTAATCCTTTAAGGGCTTCAGGATTTTCAAGGATCCACTTTTCGGGGCAAACTCCCACAGGCATTCCTGCTGCCTGAAGATTCGTTCCCGTTGCACCATCCAGTATGATAAAACCTTTATTAATATATTTTTTAAATTCTTCCCGAGTCATATTGTCTCCGTTTTGTTTAAGCAATAGCTTACTATTATTTTTTAATATCAAAATTCATGTTTGATATATATTTTTCTTTAAAAGACTCATCATTTGCCAGATCTACAGTATACAGATTGTTTTTTACGATCTCATGATCATAGCCGATATATCTTTCCAACGCCATACCGGCTCCTTTAAGAGATGTATTCCCTTTAAGTACAGCTTTTAATGCAAGGGATTCAGGTAACAACCCTATACCAGAAGCTTTCTTTAAATCAAGAAAGCTTCCAAATCCCCCTGAAACATATACTGTCTCAATATCCTCTGATCTGATGCCTGCAGCTGTCATTAGAACGTCTGTTCCCGAACGTATAGCTGACTTTGCCATCTGTATCTGACGTATGTCATCCTGGTCAAGTTTTATTATCTCACCCATAGCGGAATTTGCAAGAGGAAAACCATCTTTTATGTATATATCTGAAAATGTACCGTATTCATTTAATATACCGGCACGTAAAAACTCATATACGGCTTCAATC